>JBBSLV010000487.1:0-3175 GCA_038233535.1 Tepidisphaerales bacterium
GCCGGTGGACATGCACTTGGCGGCGCATTTGGCGTGGCCCTTGCCCTTGGCGTCGCCGTCGCTGGCGGTGTAGCAGGCGGTGTCGATCAGCTCGCCCTGGATCGTCACTGCCTTTGCCTCGGCGCCGTCCTTGCCGTGCTCATGGCCCGTGTGGCCGTCCTGCTGCGCGTAGGCTCCGACGGTCAGACCCGCGGCGACAAGTGCGCCGCCCAGTAATGCAGACATTCGCTTCATTGCAGACTCCTTGGAAAAATTCCGCCGCGACATGCGGACGGTGGAACAGCGCCCGCCGCCGTTAAGCGGCGGACGCCGGGTTGATTGGTCAGGCCATTGCGCCGGCCATCTTCCGGCACTCCTCCGCGCAGCGGCGGCACGCCTCGGCGCAGCGCTGGCAGTGCTCGTTCTTGTGCTTGGCGCATTCCGCGGCGCAACCATCGCAGATGTCGGCGCACACGCCGCATACGGCCGCCATCTGACTCGATCCCCGGCTCATGAAGCCGGCGGCGGACCAGCAGATGTCGGCGCAGTCGATGCAGAGTTTGGCGCACTCCGGCATGCTGCCGATGCACGCGTCGCCGCAGTGCTCGCATTCCTGAGCGCACTTCACGCACGCTTCGATGCACGATTGATGCTCTTGATGAGCCATAACGAAACTCCTTTACGCCTTCAAAGTGGTTCGTGACGACGGCGGGAAGGCTTTCCGTAGCGTCACGCCCTTGCATCCGTGCCCGTTTGCGCCTGCCTGTCAGTGAATGATCTTGAACGTCCCGTTCTCGCCGGCCACGACGGCGGGGATGCTCCACGCCGGCATCCCGTCGAGCCGGCCCGCGCGATCCGCGATCGGTTGGCCCTTTGAGTCAAAGACCTGCCAGATAATCGCGCCGCCTTTGTTCCACCCCGTGCCCTCGGCCCACGCCACCGCGTACTCGCCTCGGCTATTCATCGCCACAGCCGGATGCTTGCGGCTCTTCGCTTCGCCGGGCATCGAGAGCGTCCGCTCTTCCGAAGCCTTGCCGTCCAGCGCGGCCACGCGGATCTGATTCATTGTCTCCCACGCGCCCAGCACGTCGTCGCCGCGCACGGCGAAAGCGGCGGTGCTCATCACGCACGTCCCGACGCGCCATGGATCAACCGTCGCAATCTCGAACGTCTTGCCGAAGTCCTTCGAGGCCAGCACGTGGATGTCGCGATTGACCTTCTCGGTAGCGGACCGAAACGTGATGAAGACGCGCCCTCCGTCAGCCGCGACCATGTTCATGCCGCAGCAGGCGCACGAGCCGGTCTTCTTCGGGATCGCGGCGGTTTCGGTGTCGAACGTTTTGCCGTCGTCGTGGGAGCGAGTGATCCACACTTGTCGGTCTTCCTCGTCGCCCCCGTGCCCGGCGGGGCGCTGGTGCTTCTGGGGTGCGTGTTTCTCATCGTGCCCGGGCTCATGCTGCTGCGACCCGTGCGCGCCACCGGAGTGATGCGCCCCGGGGGCGTGCCACGCCACGTAAACGTTGCCCTCGCGATCCGCGGCGACCGAGCCGCCGCCGTCGAGGCCCGGCTTGGTCTGCACGACGTTTCGCTGCAGCTCGAAACCGTCGCCGGCTTCGTTCAGGCGCGTGTACAGCATCGGGACCGACCGGCCCTCACCCTTGGGCTCGGCCTTGTCAGACCCCATCCACGCGACGTGCGGACGATCATTCTTGCCGATCGCGAGGTGCGGACCGCGGACCGTGCCCATGATGACCGCGCTGTCGGGGTGACTGTTCACGCGGATGGGCGAAGTGAACTTGGCACCGCCGTCGTCGCAGCGCACGTAGAAGATGTCGCCGCGCTTGGGATCGCCCTTGAAGTAGATCAGGTGGAGGCGGCCGCGGGTGTCGAGCTGCGCCTGTGGGTGGATGCCGCCGTCAGGAATACGAATCGCCTGGAGGGAGACGCCAGCATCGTCGGCTCGGACTCCGGGGGCCAGAAGCGCCAGAGCGGTTACCGCCGCTACGGTGCGGAGCGTTCTTCTGCTCATGACCATTGTTTCTCCTTTGTTCAGTCCTGGGCTTCGAGTTCGGCGATCAGTGCTTTCATCTCCTCAATCTCCCGGCGCTGGCTTTCGATGATCTGATCGGCCAGCGCCCGGACGCGGGGGTCGGAGATGCGGGCACGTTCGCTGGTCAGGATGGCGATCGAGTGGTGCGGGATCATCGCCTTCATCCATGATACGTCACCGACGGTCCGCTGGCTGCGGACGAGCCACAGCGCCAGGGCGAACATGATGACGCTGCCGGCGAAGATGCCGATGTTCACGCGCCGGTCAGGGTGCATGTTCAGCATGGACGACAGCATGATGACGGCCATCGCCGCGCCCATGATCAGCGCCATGTACGCCCGCGTCTCGCTGAAAAAGGCGTGACTCCACTCGTAGGTGTTCAGGTACATCAGCCCGTACATCAAGACGGTGGACGTGGCGATCATGGCCGCGAACCGACCGTACGCCTTGGCCGGTTTGTGCTTCTTGGCATGGTCGTATTCGGGCTGAGCGGGATCGCTGTTCATTTCGGCTCCGTTGGGTTGAGGGTGGTGTTCGCCGGCGGTCCGGCGTCGCGCGTAACGCGCCAGAGCTTGCCGGTCTTGGGGTGGGCCTTCATCCCCGACTTGCTGAAGTCGATCTGACCGAAATCGACGACGTAGAGTGAACCGTCGGGCGCCCATTCGAGCTGGATCGGCCGCTCCAGCCCCGAGCCGCCATCGGCGCTGGCGGGCTTGCCGCTGCGATTGCTTAAAAATGGCGTGGCCTTTCCAGTCGAGAGGTTCACGCGTTCCACGCGGAAGCCTGGCCAGTTCATTTCCACGCCCGCCGGCTTTTGGTCGGGCAGATCCTTGCCCGACATGTTTGGCGGCCACGCGGCATCCTTGTAGAGCGGCACGATCGAGCCCATTTCCGCCACCAGCACGTCGTTCGGATCGACGCCGAAGTCGGCCCGGCCAAAGACCATTCCCTCGGCGGCGCTGTGGACCGGCAGCTTCGCCAGCGGGGCTCGGGGGGCGGACTTGCCCTTGAGCAGCTTGCGGTGGGTCTCCTCGGTCAGCACGAATTTCTGCGGGCCGCCCACAACTTTGAAGTGGTCATCGGTGATCGGTATTGAGCTGTAGAAGTCGGGCCAGCCGTACCACTCGCCGTCGGCGATCTCGTAGA
>JBBSLV010000488.1:0-3175 GCA_038233535.1 Tepidisphaerales bacterium
CTCGCGCGCCGAATCGCGCGCGCACGGTTTCACACCCCCCGAACATCCAGGAGACCCGCACCCACGCCGGCGTGTGCGACGCGACCGTGCCGCCCGCGCAGCGCGCGGCGGCGCTGCCGCGGCTGGGCATCCTGCTGACCGTCTTCGATCGTGATTTCAACGAAGACTTGAAAAAGGCGCTGCGCGAGTGGGTGAACAGCGGCGGCGTCTGGATCGCCGTCGGCGGGACGTGCGGGCTGAACGACCTCCTCGGCGTCGAACCGATCCCCCCCGAGCACGCCAGTTGGGGCGGCGGCTCAAACAACCTTGGCGAAGGTTACCTCGTTCGCCCCGACGCGGACCAAAAGCATCCAATCACCGCCCATCTCGACGCGCCCCTGCATTTCTTCGGCGGGCTCGTCGTCCGCGCGACGACATCCACGTCGCTCGCCGCTTCCCAAAACGAACACGGTCAGGACACCGATCGCCCCGTCCTCCTCGAGCGCACCGTCGGGCAGGGTCGATGCATCCTCATCTGCCCGGACCTCACCGGCACCGTCGTGCACATCCAGCACGGCGTGGGCGTCACGCGCGACGGCGTCAGCGCCCCCGACGGCACCGGACCCATCGCCGATGCGGTGCTCAAGTCCGGCGACGGAGCCGTCCTCGACTGGATCTTCGACCGCGACCCCGTCCCCGGCGCGCATGGCCTCAAGGCATACCTGCGCCCCGTCGCCGATCAGTGGAAGGAACTGCTCCTCCGCGCGATCTTCCACGGCGCAACCGAGCACAACGTCCCGCTCCCGCTGCTGTGGCTTTACCCGCGCAAGCTCCCGGCCATCGCGCATCTCTCGCACGACACCGACGGCAACGATCCGACGCTGTTCGACAAGCTTTTTGCCACCGTCGCCCAAGCGAAGATCAACTCGACGTGGTGCGTCATCCTCCCCGGCCACAATGCCGAGCGCATTCAGCGGTTGAAGGACGCCGGCCACGAACTGGCGATGCATTACGATGCGATGACCGAGGGGCTTCCGTGGTCCGAGCAGCAATTCGACCGGCAGTTCAAGGAGCTGACGGCCATGTTCGGCGACGAGCCGATCATCTCGAACAAGAATCATTATCTGCGCTGGGAGAACGACGCCGACACCTGGAACTGGTGCGTCAAGCACGGCATCAGGATCGATCAATCGAAAGGCGCCAGCAAGAGCGGGGAGGCCGGCTTCAACTTCGGCACGTGTCACCCGTACTTCCCGACGACGTTCGAAGGGAAAATGCTCGACGTCCTCGAGCTGCCCACCTACACGCAGGATCTGATCGTTTTCGCCCCCGAAACGCTGTTCGAGCCGCTGCTGGCGGCCGTGAAGAAGTCGCACGGTGTCTGTCACCTCCTGTTCCATCCCGCGCACTGGGACAAGCCCGGCGTGCCCCAGGCGCTGCTCACGGCCGTGCGACGGGCGAAGGAAGAGGGGCTGGAGTGGTGGACCAGCAGGAAAATCTCCGACTGGGAGCGCGCTCGCCGCGGCGTGACGTGGAGCAACTACCAGCCCGAGGAAGACGGCGCCGCCGTCACGCTCAGCGCCGGCGCGACCCTCGAGGATGCGACGCTCCTCTGGCTCGACCCCCAACCCCGCGACGCCGAGGAATCTTTCACCGCCTGGGGCTTTGCGTTCCGCGCCGAAACAACGACACTGAAACCGGACGCGCCGTTTACCACGCACGCGGCGCATTGATCTGTCTTGTCCCCCTCTCCCTGTACCCAGGGAGAGGGTTAGGGTGAGGGGTTTGCTTCCATTTGCTGACTTCCAGCCCTCTCCCGGAGTACCGGGCGAGGGAGAAAGAGGAAACCATGCCCGATACGACCACGCAACCCACCGATCTCCCCGCCGCCGCCGGTGGAAAGCCGGCGAAGACCAAGCCGTTTCACAAGGAGCCGCGCTACGGCGATGCGGAAATGGAGCAGCTCAAGCAGGTCATCGCCCAGGGCACGCTCTTCTACGCGCACGGCAAGAAGGTCTACGAGCTGGAAAAAGCCTTCGCCGCCAAGCACGGCGCACCCCACGCCGTCGCCACCACCAGCGGCACGGCCGCCATTCACATCGCGCTGATGGCCGCGGGCATCTCGCCCGGCGATGAGGTCATCACCGCGCCCATCACCGACGCCGGCACCGTCCTGCCCATCCTCTGGCAGGGCGCGATCCCCGTCTTCGCCGACCTCGATCCCGCGACCTACAACATGGACCCGGCCTCCGTGCGCGGGCGTGTCACGCCCAAGACCAAAGCCATCCTCGCCGTGCACCTGGCGGGCAACGCCTGCGACCTCTACGCGCTGCGCGACATCGCCGACGAGCATAAACTCCTGCTCATCGAGGACTGCGCCCAGGCCCACGGCGCCCGCTATCACGGCAACGCCATCGGCACGATCGGGCAGATCGGCTGCTTCAGCTACAACGAGTTCAAGCACATCTCCTGCGGCGACGGCGGCATCGTCGTCACCGACGACGAGGCGCTGGCCCGGAAAATGCGCCTCGCCACCGACAAGGGCTACAACCGCGCGCCCGGCGTGGCGCAGCGCAACACGGACTTCCTCGCCAACAACTACCGCATGACCGAGCTGCAAGGCGCCGTCGCCCTGGCGCAGCTGGGCAAGCTCGATTCAATCGTCGAGCGACGAAGAAAATGGTGCGCCGGCCTGACCGAGCGGTTGCAGGGCATCGAAGGCATCGCGCTGCCGAAGGTGACCCAGGGGTGCGACCCGACCTGGTGGTTCTACATGGTCCGCGTGATCCCCCCCGTGCTCAAGGGTAACGCCGACGAATTCGTCGCCGCCATGAACGCCGAGGGCGTCTCGCTCGGCGCCCATTACATCGGCCGACCCGTCTATCAATACCCGCTGTTCCAGGACCACACCCCCTTCGCCCGCGGCGACCACCACCCCTTCAACGCCCGCGACTACTCCAAGGAAAACTGCGCCCAGGCCGAAGCCATCCTCGACACCTGCGTCATGCTCACGATCAACGAAAGCTACGACGAGCAGGATCTGGAAGAAACCGCCAAGGCGTACCACCGCGTCGCGAAATACCTCCGGACAAGGTAGAAAGCGGCAGAGTCGCGCTGTCGTGAGCCAACTACGGGGGTGGCAGTCCGTATTCGACGAGCCGTGTTAGAAAAAGGATTGCGTCCCCTCGTTGGCTCA
>JBBSLV010000489.1:0-3169 GCA_038233535.1 Tepidisphaerales bacterium
CTCAGCCGGCGACGTCACGCATGCAGGCAAGCCTGCGCCAGGCGCAGATGCGCCCACCGCACCGCCGCCGTCCCGCAACTTATGCAAGTTAAGAAGGAAAAATCGCCCATGGACCTCCGCCAGTACCTCAACTACGACAAGGAATCCCTGCGCCAACAGTGGCAGGTGACCAACGCCGACCCCTATCCGTTTTTCATGACGGACAACTTCCTCAAGCCCGATTTCGCCCGCGAGTGCCTCGGTGCGTTTCCGACCTACGAGGAAGCCCAGCAGCTCGGCCGCGGCTTCGATGCCGTCAACGAGAAGGGCAAGATTCAGATCACCGACTCGACAAAGTTCCAGCCGCCCATCGCGAAGCTCAACGAGCTGCTGAACTCCCCCGAATTTCTCAAGGAGCTGGGCGAGATCACGGGCATCACCGACCTCGTCGCCGACGCCAAGCTGCTGGGCGGGGGCATCCACGAGACCGGCCCGCGCGGGCACCTCGACGTGCACGTTGACTTTAATTACATCAAGGATCGCGACCTGCACCGCCGCATGAACATCCTCCTGTACTTTAATGACGGATGGAAAGACCAGTGGGGCGGGAAGGTCGAGCTGTGGGATCCGGAAGTGAAGAAGCTCCGCGGCGCGTTCAGCCCGGTGTTCAACCGGTGCGTCGTGTTCGAGACGAACGAGATTAGCTTCCACGGCGTCGGCGCCGTCACCTGCCCCCCCGACCGCATGCGCAAGAGCTTCGCGGCCTACTACTACACGCAGGAACCCCCCGCGCACTGGACCGGTCAGAGCCACTCGACGATCTTCAAGGCCCGCCCCGACGAATACCTCAAGGGCGGGCTGCTCATGCCCGCGGAAAAGACGAAAAAGTGGATGAAGCGCAAGATCGATGACCTGAAAAGGGTCGTGAAGGGCAACTGAGTGCGCAAGCCAGAAGCCCCAAACCAGAATGACGAATGCGCATGAAGCCCGAATGTCGAAACCAGAATGACGAATCAATAACCAAGCCCGAATGACCAAAGGCGAGTACGGTTTCGTTCGGGTTTCGTCATTCGTCATTCATTCGTCATTCTGGTTTCGAGATTCGGGTTTCTCCTTCAGGGGGTTCTGGTTTCGACATTCGTCATTCGCCCATGGATCTTCTCGTCGTCATCGTGAACTACAAAACCCCCGGTCTGGCGATCGACTGCCTGTGGTCGCTGGCAACGGAGGTTGCGGACGTGCCGTCGATGCACGTCGTCGTCACCGACAACCTCTCGGGCGACGACTCCGTCCGGCAGATCGGCGCCGGCATTGCCGCCAACGGCTGGGGCGCGTGGGTTTCGCTCATGCCGCTGCCGCGCAACGGGGGGTTTGCGTACGGGAACAACGAGGCGATCCGCCCGGCGCTGGAATCCCTGGACCCGCCCCGCTACGTCTGGATGCTCAATCCCGACACGCTCGTCAAGCCCGGGGCGGTGCGGGCGATGCTCGATTTTCTCGACGCCAACCCGACCGTCGGCATCGCCGGCACGCGGGTGATCAACGAGGATGAATCGGTCCGCCGCTCGGCGTTCCGGTTTCACAACGTCGCGTCGGAACTTGAGGCGGGGCTGCGGCTGGGCGTCGTGTCAAAACTGCTGTCCGATAAAATTGTCGCCCAGCCGATCCCCACCGAAGCGTGCGAGGTCGACTGGGTTTCCGGCGCGAGTCTGTTCGCCCGGGGGGAAGTGTTCAAGGACGTCGGGCTGCTGGACGAATCGTATTTCATGTACTTCGAGGAGACCGACTTCTGTCTCCGCGCGGCGCGCAAGGGCTGGACGTGCTGGTACGTCCCGGCCGCGTCGATCGTGCACCTGGTGGGGCAGGCGTCGGGCGTCACGGGCATGAAGAAGAACGTGAAGCGCCGGCCGAAATACTGGTTCGATTCGCGCCGTCATTATTTCATGGCCAATCACGGCCCGGCTACTGTGCTGCTGGCGGACTTTGCGTGGGCGACGTGTTTTGGGCTGAGCAGCATCTGGCGTCGTTTGATGTTCAAACCGCGCACCGACCCGCCATTGTTGTGGTGGGATTTCGTGCGGCACAGCGTGGTGTCATGGTCCCACCGACGGTAGACGACAAGATCGCCGACGCCCTGCACCCCCCGCCGCCCCCGGGCGCGCGCGAGGGTCCGCACGCCGTCGACGAGCGGCTCGGATCGATCAACCAGAACCCCTGGGGCATGACCCTGTGGGACTTGTGGCGGGAAGACTTCCGCGTTCACGACCGCGAGCTGTTCTCCCAGGGGTTGTGGGCGATCGCGCTGCACCGGTTCGGCAACTGGCGGATGGATATTCGCAACCGCTACCTGCGAATCCCGTTCTCGCTCCTCTACAAAGCGCTCTACAAGTGGGTGGAGTGGACGTGCGGCATCAGCCTGAATTATCCGGTCAAGGTCGGCCGGCGCGTGCGAATCTGGCACCACAGCGGGATGATTCTGGGCGCGCGGTCAATCGGAAACGACGTGCACATCCGCCAGAACACGACGTTCGGCGTGGCGCGGCGCGGCGACCATCGCTCGCTCAAGCCGATCATCGAGGACCGTGTGGACATCGGCGCGGGCGTGGTCATCGCCGGGGCAATCACGATCGGGCACGACAGCGTCATCGGCGCCAACGCGGTGGTGTTGAAAGACGTGCCGCCGTATTCGCTGGCCGTGGGCGTGCCGGCGAAGGTGATCAAGACGTTCGACCCCACCGCCGCCATTGCGGCGGCGTTTGCGCCAACGCCCGAAGCCGCGCCCCAGTCACCGGAGCGAAAGTCGCCGTTGATCACCCCCCCGCCGCCGCGCCATGGTCAACAGGAGGAGAACAAACAGGGACGCATCTAGTTTTGAAACTAGCTGCGTCCCTGGTTTCTCGGACTTATGAGCCACCGCATCGGCATCGTCGCGATCGGACGCAACGAAGGGGAGCGGCTGCGCGCCTGTTTGCGATCGGTCGTGGGCGCGGATCGCGTCGTGGTGTACGTGGATTCAGGCTCGACCGACGGCAGCGTCGCGATGGCGCGGTCGATGGGCGCGGAGATCGTCGAACTCGACCTGACGAACCCATTCACCGCCGCCCGGGCGCGAAACGAGGGATTCGACCGGGTGACGAAGATCGACGCGCAGATCGAGTTCGTGCAGTTCGTCGACGGCGACTGCGAGGTC
>JBBSLV010000490.1:0-3159 GCA_038233535.1 Tepidisphaerales bacterium
CGTGCGCCTTGATAAATGCCCCCATCGCCTGGCCGACCTGTTTCTCCGTGAAGCTGTTTTGGGCGAGAAATTCGTCGACCAGTCGCTCGGTGTCCTCCGCCGAGGCCTTCTTCGGCAGGTATTCCTCGACGACGGCCAATTCGGTCTTCAGCTTGGCGACCTCGTCCGGTTTGCCGATCTTTTCGTACTCGTCCATGCTCTTGCGGAGCTTCTTCCCGTATGCCTCGACCACCTGCTCGGCGGTGGGCTTGTTGGGCATGAGGTCGATGTTTCTCACGTCCGACAGCAGCATCCGGATGACCCCCAGCCGGTCCTTCCGGCCGGTCTTCATGGCGGTCTTCATGTCTTCGGTGAGGCGATTTAGCAGTTCCATCCGTTGCTCCCGTAAGCGAGACTGGTATGTTATAGTCACCACCGAGGGGCTTTCCCATCGAGACGGATAGCCAGTAGCCGGTCGTCGAGATCGCTTCGTACTGAAGTGCCCCGCGCGACCCGCCACCCTTTCAACTCAAGACGCATCGACACCGACACAGACGGAACCGGTCCACACATGACGAACGGACATATCGAAGGGATTCTTCAGTTCACCGACGACCGCCGCGACGGCGAGCTGCGCGACGTGCAGCACCCGCTGCGTCCCGTGCGCGGGAACATCACCGTCCCCAAGCAGGTGATCCGCAACATGCGCCTGCGTCCCGGTCTGCTGTTGCGCGGGCAGCCGCGCGGGCGGTTCCTCGATCGGTTCGAATCGATCGAGGGGCAGTCGCCCGACGATTATCAGGACAAGGTCTCGATCTACGACGCGACGGCCCTCGACCCCGAGCCGCAGATCAAGCTCGAGCACAACCCCGCCGAGCCGACCACGCGCATCATGGACATCCTCTGCCCGATCGGCTTCGGGCAGCGCGGCTTGATCGTCGCCCCGCCGCGATCGGGCAAGACCATCCTGCTCCAGAACATCGCCAAGGGCATTCACGCGAACTATCCCGAGACGCAGCTGTACCTGCTGCTGATCGACGAGCGCCCGGAGGAAGTGACGGACATGCGCCGCAACGTGCCCGGGCACGTGTTCGCCTCCAGCAACGACAACACGGTCGACAAGCATCTGGACCTGGCGACGCTCGTCATCGAGCGCTGCAAACGGCAGGTCGAGTTCGGGCAGAACGTGATCGTGCTGCTCGACTCGCTCACGCGCCTGGGCCGCAACTTCAACGTCGGCGGGCCCTCAGGGGGTCGGACGATGTCCGGCGGGCTCGATAACCGCGCGCTGGAGATCCCCAAAAAACTCTTCGGCGCCGCCCGCAAGATCGAGAACGGCGGCAGCCTGACGATCATCGCAACGTGTCTGATCGACACGGGCAGCCGGATGGATCAGGTGATCTTTGAGGAGTTTAAGGGAACCGGCAACATGGAGCTGACGCTGGACCGCAACCTCGCGAACCAGCGCATTTATCCCGCCCTCGACATCGCCAGCTCCGGCACGCGCAAGGAAGAGAAGCTGCTGACGGAACAGCAGCTCACCGGCGCCCGCGCCATCCGCCGACACCTGATGAACATGCCCCCGCAGCAGGCGATCAAAAGTTTGCTGGAAGTGATGGCCAAGCAGAAAACAAATGAAGCGCTGCTGGCGGGGATGCGGGTGTCCTGAGCTAAGCCCGAATCACGAAACCAAAATGACGAATCAATGACGAATGACCAAGCCCGAATGCGGAGGAAGGCTCGCTTCGTCGTTCGGACTTCGTCATTTGTTCGTCATTCGGGTTTGGACATTCGTCATTCAGCGAGTGGCGCGTTCCCAGGATTGCCCCAACTTTCGTTTCCGCTACCCTTCCGCCCGCATGGTTCGCGTGCTGCATCTCGTTGACGCCGACGCCGACTTCCAGACGGAGCGCGGCGCATCCGGGCTTGCGCGGGCGATGGGCCCGAACTTCACCACCGAAACCCGGCGCCTCGGTCGCGGCGGGTATCGCAATCGCGCCGCCGCGGTGCTCGCGCTGCGCCGGGAGACGAATTTCGACCTCATCCACGCCTGGGGATCTCGCGCGCTGACCGTCGCCGCGATGTCTTCGACGAAGCCGATCGTCTACAGCCCCCTGCCCGAACCGCGCCGTCGCGACGTGGGCTGGGCGCGGGCGGTGATGGGCTATCGGCACGTCGAGGTCGTGTGCCCGACGGCGACGCTGCGCCGGGTGCACGTGGAGCGCGGCGTGCCGCTGGCGCAGTGCCACCAGATCCGACCGGGCGTTGAATTCGGGAAAGTCCACCGGCGCCGCGACGCGGCCTTGCGCGGCAAGCTTGGTTTCACCGAAGGTGACCACGTCCTGCTGGCCGCGGGCGAATCGACGCTGGCCGCGGCGCACACCGACGCGGCGTGGGCGACGTCGATCCTGCACATCCTCGATCCGAAATACCGGCTCCTCGTCTGGGGCCGCGGCGCGCACGCGGCGAAGGTGAAGCGTTTCGGCGACGCGCTGGGCAACGACCGGTTCGTGTCCCTCGCGGAGCCTGTGCTGGGTTGCGTGGAGTTCGAGGCGTTGCTGCCCGCCGCCGACACGGTTCTCGTCACGACGATCGGCGCGACCGCGACGCTCCCGATCTCGATCGCGATGGCCGCCGGGCTGCCGATTGTCGCGGCAGTGACCTATACGACGAGCGAGTTGCTTGAGGATCGCCACACCGCCGTGCTGACCCCCGCCGGCGTCCCGCGCCGGCTGGCGCGGCGCGTCCTCGACCTCCACGAGGACACGAGCCTTCAGTGGGCGATATGCGACATGGCGCGAACCGAGGCGTACGAGTTCTTCTCGTTCACGCGGTTCGTGGAGCAGTTCCGAACCGTGTACCAGCAGGTCGCGTCCGGGCAACCCGTCGTCGTGCCCGAACAAGCTGCCGGTGCAGGCCTGCGCTTTCACGGCCGCGCGTAGGTATTCCACCTCTTTGCGAATCACCTGACGCGAATTTATCATCGTGGGGACGATGCTCGTTTTCCCATGCAACGTTTGCCGGACGTCGCTGTCTGCCGATGAGTCGCAGGTGGGGCAGCTCGTGCGCTGCCCGACGTGCCTCAGCACGCTGCGCGTGCCCGCGGCCGTCGCGGCGCCGGAGCGGGAGCTGGCGACCGTTGGCGCGGGGGCAGCGGCAAGCGCGGGTGGCGCGGGTGGC
>JBBSLV010000491.1:0-3158 GCA_038233535.1 Tepidisphaerales bacterium
CAGGGCGTCGATCACGGCGTCGGACTCGTCGCCGCCGGACTCGTCATCGCCGCCGTTCATCATTTCTTCGCCTGGCTGGCGACCTTCATCGGCAACCCGAACAGATCGATGAACCCGCGCGCGGCCGTCACGTCGTAGCCTTCCATGCTGAAGCTGGCGAGCTGCGGGTCGTAGAGCGTGTGGGGGCTTTTCGCGCCGACCTGCATCGCGCGCCCCTTGTATAGCCGCACCTTGGCGGTGCCCGTCACCGTCGCGTTCGTGTGGTCCATGAACGCCTGAAGCGCTTCGCGCAGGGGGTGGAACCATTGGCCGTTGTAAACGAGTTCGGCGTAGCGCAGCGCGATCTGCTGCTTGAAGTGATGCGTGTCGCGCTCGATGGTGATCTGCTCGATCGCCTTGTGGGCCTCGTAGAGGATCGTTCCGCCGGGGGTCTCGTAGACGCCACGGGATTTCATGCCGATGAGGCGGTTCTCCGCGAGGACCGTCACGCCCACGCCGTGCTTTCCGCCGATCCTGTTCAGCTCCGCGATGGTTTCGTGCGGGGCGAGTTTCTTTCCGTTCACCGCTACGGGAGAGCCGCGCTCGAAATCGACCGACACGATCTCCGGCTCGTTGGGCGCTTTCTCCGGCGGGACGACCATCGTCAGACACGCCTCCCAGTTCGGCTCGGCGTCGGGGTGCTCGATCTCCGCGCCTTCGTGGCTGATGTGCCAGAGGTTGCGGTCCTGGCTGTAGATTTTCTTCTTCGACACCGGGATGGGGATGTTGTGCTTCTGCGCGTAGTCGATGGCGCTCTCGCGGTCGCGCAGCTGAAAATGAGTGTCCTTCCACGGCGCGATGATCTTCAGCGCGGGGTCCAGGGCCATGTACGTCAGCTCGAAGCGGACCTGGTCATTGCCCTTGCCCGTCGCGCCGTGACCGACGGCATCGGCGCCGGTCTGGTGGGCGACTTCCACCTGCTTGGCGGCAATCAGCGGGCGGGCGATGCTCGTGCCCAGCAGATAATCCTGCTCGTAGATCGCGTGGGCGCGGAGCATGGGGAAGCAGTAGTCGCGCGCAAACTCCTCGCGCAGGTCCATCACAACCACTTCGTCGGCCCCGGACTTGTACGCCTTGTCCTCGATGCCTTTCAGCTCGTCACCCTGCCCCAGCTCGGCGGCGAACGCGACGAGTTTCACGCCGGGGTAGCGCTCCTTGAGCCACGGGAGGATGACCGACGTATCGAGTCCGCCGGAGTAGGCGAGGACGATCTTTTTCGGGGGTTGCTGTTCAGCCACGGGAATCCGCTCCGGGGTTAACGAGGGGCGATAGTATAGCGCTGCGGCGGCGTGCCGCCAGACGTTGCGGCGTGCGCGGTCAAGTCGTTGCGGGTGATGGCGGCGCGTCGAGACGTGCCCAGGTGTCTTCCGCCAGATGCGCTTCCTCGCCGAATCGCTTGCCCATCCGCTCGAGCATCAGCAGGTACATGATGGCGAAGACGATGACGGCGACGCCGATGACCGCCGCGGAGCAACCGAGGGCGCCGACAATGCCGATCGGCGGACCGGCGGCGCCGCCCGCGCCGAAGCGCGTGGCGATGGCGACGGATACTCCCACCAGCGCAAACAGCCCGTAGCCGATGCCCAGCCCATACATCAGGAAATGAGCGCGGCCCGCGAGCTTTACGTCCGGGATGCGTAGCGCCAGCTTCTTGAGGTACTGAAGCTGCGCGAAAAGACCGACAACGCCGGCGATCCCGAAGACGATGGCAAGGAAGAGCAGCGCGACGGCGATCATGGGGGGGACGGTGATCAGCTCACTCACGACGTCGAGCGCCGCATCGATGACTCCCATGACGAGCGTGATTCGGATGAGCCGCCGTGACGTGCCGTATTGGTCTTCGCCCAGCCCGCTGGGGTCGGGTTCCGTCAGCCGCCACGTGCCGACGAGAGTCAGGACGTAGCCAACCAACGGCACAGCGACGGCAGCCAGACCGACGGCCGGGACGGTCACGGCTAGGACGACAGCGAGAAGCGCGCCCAGAATGATCACGACGACGCCCCAGATGATCAGCCGGACCCCGCGCTGAAGCGTGCGCACCCACGCGGGGTTGGAGAAGCGGAGCAGGTCGCCCTGGACGGACAGCCCGACGGCCGCGCCGCACTCGGGGCAGCGCCCGTCGATCGTGAGCCCGCGCAGGTTGTACGAGCACTTGCGGCAAGGCAGGTCTGTCGTGACCACGCCTTGCACGTCGACCGCGCCGATCAAAATTGGGTCCACGGGCATCGCAGGCGGGTAATCGTCCAAGGCTTCCCTCCAGAATGAGTGCGGAGGAATATAACCTCGGTCGGTCTCGAACTCACTTCGAGAAAAATCGCTTGATCACATGCACCGTCGCCTGGCGCTGCACGGTGGCGATGGATTCGAGCAGGGGGATGTCCTTGGGGCAGACTTCGACGCAGTTGCCCGACTTGCCGCAGTCGGCGACGCCGCCGGGTTCCATTAGGGCGTCGAGGCGCTCATTTTTCAGCGCCTTGCCGATCGGGTGGTTGTTGAACAGCTGCGCCTGGCTGATGACGGCGGCGCCGACGAACGCGAGGGTCGGCGTGTACTGCGGGCGGGCTTCGAGGCAGCAGCCGCAGCTGATGCAGCGGCTGAGGGGGTAGCGCTCCTCCTGAAGCTCCTGCGAGACGGGGGGGCCGGAGCCGAGGTCGTACGTGCCGTCGATCGGGACCCACGCCTTGATGCGCTTGAGGTCGTTGAACAGCCGCTGGCGGTCGACGAACAGGTCGCGGACGAGGGGAAATTTGCTCATCGGCTCGAGCGTGATCGGCTGATCGAGCTTGTCGACCAGAGCCGAGCAGCTTTGGCGCGTCTTACCATTGATGAGCATCGTGCAGGCGCCGCAGACTTCCTCGAGACAGCCGCTGTCCCAGACGGGCGTGGTCGTGGCGCGTCCGTCGGTGGTCACGGGGTGGGCGGCGATGTACTGGAGGCAAGCGATGATGTTGAGGTTCGGACGGTGGGGAACCGCGAACTCTTCCCACCGCGCGGGCTTATCCGGCCCATCCTGTCGGCGGATGCGGATGATGACCTGTTTCATCGAATCAATCGGGGTGGTCTGGGTGTTGGCAGGGTTCATCGCTGACGAATGCGAGAGGGGTGGGGGGGGGGGAGGG
>JBBSLV010000492.1:0-3156 GCA_038233535.1 Tepidisphaerales bacterium
GAAGGTTGACGGCGCGAACGTCGAGGTGACGGTCGAGCTGACGACGCCCGCCTGTCCGCTCAAGGAGGTCATCGAACGCGACGTGACCAACGCCCTGCGCAAGGCCGGCGCGGAGAACGTCAAGCTGAACCTCACCGCCAACACGCGCGGCGCGGCCGGTGCGAAGAAGGACGTGCTCCCGCAGGTGAAAAACGTCATCGCCGTCGGCGCGGGCAAGGGCGGGGTGGGCAAGAGCACCATCGCCGTCAACCTCGCCGTCGGGTTTCAGCGCCTCGGCGCGACGGTAGGGTTGATGGACGGCGACATCTACGGCCCCTCCATGCCCACGATGCTCGGCATCCGCGGCATCCCGCCGGTCGTCCGCGGCAACCGCATCCTCCCGCACCACGTCCACGGCATTCACGCCATCACCATCGGCTCGCTCGTCGAGCAGGAAAAACCCCTCATCTGGCGCGGCCCCATGGCCCACGGCGCATTCAAACAACTCCTGCTCGACAACACCGAATGGCCGGAACTCGATTATCTCATCGTCGATCTCCCCCCCGGCACCGGCGACGTCCCGCTGACCCTCTGCCAACTGCTCCCCCTCACCGGCGCGGTCGTCGTCGCCACCCCGCAGCAGGTCGCCCTCGACGACGCCATCCGCGCGGTAAGAATGTTCCAGCAACTGGGCGCCCCGGTCCTCGGGTTGGTGGAAAACATGAGTTACTTCATCGCCGACAACGGCGCCGAGAGCGACATCTTCGGCCGCGGCGGCGCCGAGCAGGCCGCCCAACGGCTCAACCTCCCGTTCCTGGGCGCATTGCCGATGTTCACCGAGCTGCGCGTCAACAGCGACGCCGGCACGCCCACGAAGAACTTCGAAGGTCACCCGCGCCTCAAGTCCGCGCTCGAGCAGCTCGTCACCCACCTGGGCGGCGAAGTGTCCAAGCGCAACCTGCAACCCGCGGGACCGACGCTCAACGTGGTATGATTGAAGCAAGCCATGACGCAGACCGTTGGGGTGAGCGGACGTCGGATGGAATCAAAAGGTGAGCCCGGTATCATGCGCGGGCTGTGCGAGGGGAGCCCGACCGATCCAATCACGATGGCAAAGCAGAAGTACGACGACCTGTCGAAGGAAGAGCTCATCCGCCTCGTCGAGGCCCGCGATCGGCGCGATGCGACGCGCTTTGGCCTGGTCTGGGAAGCCAACGAGATCGAGCGCGACAAGGCCCTCAACCAGGACTTCGTCGCCCTCGACCTCGACCCCGAACTCTCCTGCCCCGCCTTTACCCCCTCTCCCGGTACTCCGGGGGAGGGCAGGGGTGGGGGCCCGTGGAAAAACCTCATCATCGAAGGCGACAACTTCGACGCCCTCCGCTACCTCCGCATGACCTTCGCCGGCCGCGTGAAATGCATCTACATCGACCCCCCCTACAACACCGGCAACAAAGACTTCGTCTACAACGACCGGTTCGTCGACAAAGAAGACCTCTGGCGACACTCCAAATGGTGCGAGTTCATGTTCCAGCGACTCACGCTGGCGAAGGATCTGCTGCGGCAGGATGGGGTCATCTTTGTTTCGATTGGCGACGACGAGATTTACCACCTCGGCTTATTGATGACTCGGGTGTTCGGAGAAACGAATTTCGTCGCGAACGTGATTTGGCAGAAAGTCTTCTCTCCAAAAAACACCGCGAAGCACTTTTCCGGCGATCATGAATACATGGTCGTCTTCGCGCAGAATGGAAATGCCTGGCGACCGAACCTATTGCCACGTGGCTTAGATGCGGAAGCGCGCTACAAGAATCCCGACGACGATCCTCGTGGTGCGTGGATGTCGAGCGACCTCTCCGCCCGAAACTTTTATAGCCTTGGGACATACTCAGTCACTTCGCCGACGGGGCGAGTCATCGCCGCGCCCCCGCCCGGGCGCTACTGGACGATAAACAAAGAGAACTTTGAAAGGTTGGCATCCGAGAATCGCATCTGGTGGGGTAAAGATGGCGGAAACACACCACGATTAAAGCGTTTTCTCAGCGACGTGAAGGAAGGAATCGTACCGCAGACCCTTTGGATGCACGGCGAAGCCGGCAACACGCAAGAGGCGAAGAAGGAATTGCTGGAGGCGCTTCAATTGCGCGAGGCGGAACGCGTATTCTCCACTCCGAAGCCCCTCAAACTCCTCGATAAGGTTCTTCGTCTCTCCACCGGCCCCGACGATCTCGTCCTCGACTTCTTCGCCGGCAGCGGAACGACCGCTCACGCGGTTCACAAGCTCAACCAGGAAGACGGCGGCAACCGCCGCGTCATTCTCGTTTCCAGCACCGAAGCCACGGTGGATGAGCCGGACAAAAACCTCTGCCGCGACGTCTGCGCGACGCGGGTTCGGCGGGTGATCGAGGGGTATGGGGATACGCCGGGGCTGGGCGGTGATTTCGCGTACCTCCGGTGCAGGCGCATCCCAGCCGGACAGCTTACCGACATCGACCACGCCCAGGTCTGGACGGCCCTTCAGTTGACGCACGGCCGGACCCTTTGGCCGTTGGCGGACGATGAGCCGTTCGCGGTGGCCGACACCGAGGAAGCGCGGCTGATCTACGTCCCGCACCTGCGCGCCAAGGACGCGCGCGGGCTGCTCAAAGCGGTGGCCGCCGCGACGGCCAGCATCGTCTACACCTGGCAGCCGGACCTGATGAAGCAGCGCTTGCGCGGAGCGGAGAACGTGCAGGTGGAACCGGTGCCGGAAAGTCTGGCGCGAAGGTTCGGGATGCGGATTTGAGCCCGATGCGATACCAGATAACATTTACGGAAGCGGCGATGCGGGACATCCGAAAGCTCGCCCGGGTCGTGGAACGGCGCATCAGCGCCAAGATCGCGCGACTCGCCGACGGACTGGCCGGTGACGTGAAGCGTCTTCGCAACATCACGCCACGATATCGGTTATGAGTGGGCGACTGGCGCGTACTGTTCAACATCGAGGGCGATTCGGTCGTGATTCATCAGATAAGTCACCGTTCAGAGGCGTACGAGTGAAAGGAAGTGTGACATGTTGAAATTGAACCCCACCTTTCTGAAAGAGAACGGCAAAGAGATATTCGCTGTCTTGAGCATCGAACAATATGCGGCCATTCGCGAAGCGCTGGAAGATGCGGAGGATTCGCGAATTCTGGA
>JBBSLV010000493.1:0-3137 GCA_038233535.1 Tepidisphaerales bacterium
CGACAGCAACGTGCAGGCCATCCTCGCCTTGCGCGGCAAGCTCCTGAACGTCGAGAAGGCCAACCTGGTGAAGATGCTCGGGCACGAGGAAATCCGCACGATCATCAGCGCGCTGGGGTGCGGGATCCGCGACGACTTCAACCTCGAAAAACGCCGCTACGGCAAGATCATCATCATGACCGACGCCGACGTCGACGGCAGCCACATCCGCACGCTGCTGCTCACGTTCTTCTTCCGACACATGCAGGAATTGATCAAGGCCGGACGCATCTACGTCGCGCAGCCGCCGCTGTACAAGATCACGCGGAAGAAGAAGGTCGAGTACGTGCTGAACGAGCGCGTTTATCGGCAGACGCTGACCGACCTGGGGCTGGAGAACACGTACCTGCAGATCCGCGACGCCGACACGGGCGACGAGGCTCGGCGGCTCGAGGGCGACGAGCTGCGGCGCGTGGTGGAGATGCTCAACCGGCTGGAAGAGCTCGTCACCGTCGTCCGCCGTCGGGGGATCGACTTCGCCGAGTTCCTCGGTCGTCGCGACGAGACGGGCCGGATGCCGCTGTACCGCGTCGTCGTCGAAGGCGAGGAGCAGTTCTTCCACACCGTCGAAGCGCGCGACACGTTCCTCCGCGATGAGCAGTTGATCGTCGCCGACCCCGAGATGGAAATCGTCCAGGGGATCGAAACCCCCGACCCGAACGCGACCGCAACCGCAAATAAGAACGGCAACGGCAAGCCCATCCCCAAGACCGGCGGGGACCGGCGGCTTCAGAAAAATCAGGAACTGCACGAGGTGAAGGAGCTGGAGAAGCTCTTCGTCCAGCTTGAGCAGCAAGGCTTGTCCATCGACGACTACTTTCTCACGCAGGAGGAGTCGGTCAGCGGCGAGAAGCTGCGGACGAAGTACGCCCTCGTGCAGGATGAAAAGGAGCACGAGATCGCCGGCGTCGCCCAGATCCTTCCCGAGGTCCACCGGTTGGGCAAGCAGGGCATCGAAGTCGGGCGCTTCAAGGGACTGGGCGAGATGAACGCCGAGGAGCTGTGGGAAACCACGCTCGACCGGAGCAAGCGCGTGCTGTTGAGAGTGACGCTAGAAGAGGCCGGCGTGGCCGAGCGCATGTTCAGCGTGCTGATGGGCGAAGACGTCGAAAGGCGCCGGCAGTTCATCGAGGAACATGCGCTGGAAGTGAAGAATCTGGACGTATAGGCATCAGATTTCGGTTTGGAGGGCGGTGATGAGCATCACCAATGACATCGTTGAGAGGCTCAATGCGCTGCCGCTGGAAAAGCGCGTTGAGGTGCTTGATTTCGTCGAGTTCCTCGGGCGCAAAGGCGAGGGTGCTGCGAATGCGCCTTGGGAGAGTCTCAGAGGCGCGTTCGCCCACAAGCGCGTCGACCTCTCGGCCGAGGAAATTGATGAAGCGCGGCGGGAGATGTGGGGCGACTGGGTGGGAAGCGGCGAATGAACGGGCTGCTCATAGACACTCACGCACTGATCTGGTGCTCACGGCTGCTGCGGGAGGCACGGTTTACATCTCCAGCATTTCATTCGTGGAGATCGTCTACCTCGTCGAGAAGGGGCGGTTGCCGGAGGGAACGTTGGAGGACGTGCAGGGAATTATGACCGCCGGCGCGAAACTGGAACTGGTCCCAGTCGATGCCGCTGTTGCCCTGCGCATCCGCGGCGTAGATCGAAGCATTGTTCCCGATATGCCGGATCGGATCATCGCAGCGACGGCACTGACCCTGAACGTGCCGCTCGTCACGCGCGACGGCCGGATCCGAGCAACGACCTTAAAGACGATCTGGTAGACCCAAGCCGCTTTCGGGGATGCCGCGCGAGGTGAACGCCGAAAAGCTGTGGGAAACCACGCTCGACCGGAGCAAGCGCGTGCTGCTGAGCTCAACGCCGGCCTCTCGTCATCCTGACTCGTTCCGGCGTTTTGCCCCACTTGAGCAACGTCACGGTGGCGCCCCTCATCACGACGATTCGCACCATCCCAAGCGAAGTTGCATGAACCCCGCGGACGGCATGGGGCAGGAGAGCGTGATCTCGCTGGATAACATCCAGACGATTACCAAGCGCCAATTGCTCACGCGGCTCGTTCGGATTTCAGATCAGAAGCTCGAGCAAATTTTCGCCGCCGTGCGTCACGCCTTCGACATGCCATAACGGCCACGGCTGGTTACAATCCCTCCACCCATGCCCACCCGCCTCATCGAACTGGTTGACAAGCTCCGCGGGCGACGCGTCGTCGTGATCGGAGATCTCATGGTCGATCGTTACCTCTACGGCGACGTCGAGCGCATCTCGCCCGAAGCGCCGGTGCCCGTGCTGCATTTTGAGCGCGAGGAGCTGCGCCTGGGCGGGGCGGGGAACGTCGCGGCTAATTTGGCGGTACTCGGGGCGGAGGTGGCGATGGTCGCCGTCGTCGGCAATGACGACATGGGGCGGGCGGCGCGAAAACTGCTGTCGGAGTGCGGGTGCGGGGATGACGCGGGCCTGGTCGAGGCATCCGATCGCCCGACGGTCGCGAAGATGCGGCTCGTCGGCTCCGCCCAGCACCGCCACGCGCAGACGATGATGCGGCTGGACTTCGAGAACGCCGCGCCGATCGGCGCGGGCGTCGCGCAGCAGGTCGTGAGCCGCGTCGAAACGATGCTCGACGGCGGGGGTCGCGGCCGCGCCGACGTGCTGTGCATCGAGGACTACAACAAAGGGCTGCTCACGCCGCAGGTCTGCAAGCACGTGATCGGGCTGGCGCGGGAGCGCGGGGTGCCGGTGATCGTCGACCCCGCCGCCATCGCCGACTACGCGCGCTACGCGGGGGCGACGGCGCTGAAGCTCAACCGACCGGAAGCGGAGAAGGCGACGGGGCTACAGGCGGATTCGCCGGAGCAGTATCCGATCGTCACCGAGGCACTGCGCCAGAAGCTCGACCTGGACGCGGCGATCGTCACGCTCGACAAGAACGGCTCGTATCTCGCGACGCGCGACGGCGAGCGCCGGTGGCTGAAGACGCGCGCCCGGCAGGTGTTTGACGTCACGGGCGCCGGCGACATGGTACACGCCGTGCTCACGCTCGCCCGCGCCGCCGGCGGAGAGTGGGCCGAGTGCGTGGCGCTGGCGAACGTCG
>JBBSLV010000494.1:0-3134 GCA_038233535.1 Tepidisphaerales bacterium
CACGACGCGGTGCTCGGTGTCGTCGTAGGTGAGTTGCCGCTTCCACTCGAACGCCGTCGTGCCCCGGTTGGCGGGGCTGTCGGCTTCTTCGTTCTGCTGCGCGTCGGGGGGGCGGTGGTCTTCGTAGAGCAGCCTGCCGGGGACGGGGACGATCATCTGCCGCGTCGCCAGGTCGTAGTTCGCCTCGGCGGCGCGCAAATACATGCGGCGTTCGATGCCGCCGTCGGCGTTGAGCAGGGTCGACTCGATTCGCACGTCGCCGGTGAGCCTGGCCGAGCGCGGATCCTTGTCGGCGAGGAAGTCCATGTCCTGGAGGTCGGCCAGGCCGCTTTCGCGCGGGCGCGTCGTCGGCGCGGTCGTTGGCGCGGTGGCCGGCGCTGTTGTCAGCGACGGTTCAGTCGTGGGGCCGGTGGCCGGCTGCGTGGTCGGCTTGTCGACGAGCACGATCTGGAGGTGCTCGGCCAGCGTTGTCGTGGTCATCCCGTCGGCGCCGGTTGTCTCGAACACCACGCCGTCGTGCACGTCGACCCGGTTGGTCTTTCCGTCGAGGGCCGCGTGACCCGTCCACGCGACGTGGACGGGCGGCTGCGCGGTTCCGTCGGTCGATTCGGGGACGAACGACAGCGTGCCCGCGCCCGGCGCCTCGGCCATTTCCTCGCTCGGACGGAGCTTGAGGACCGGGCCGGTGATCGTGCTCTTCCCGTCGGAGACGCCAGCACCGCTGGGCCCGCCCGTCAGCACGACTTCGCTGTGTCCGTCCCGCTCGCCCGCCTGGAGTTCCTCGGCGATGGCGTATGCGCCGTTCTCGCCGTCCAACCGAACCGCGCCCTGCGCGATGAGCGACTCGACGATCAGCTCGGGCGTGTCGTCCGAGCGTCGCGTCGTCGGCGAGGTGGTGGGCGCCCCGGTCGACGCAAGAGGCGCGGGCGGCGAGGTCAGCGCGGTCGTGGGCTCGTCCGTCGTCGCGGTCGTCGGCGCTGCCGGTGCGGTCGCCGGCGCCGTGGTCGGCTTCGGCTTGAGCGTTGCATGGAGACGGTTGGCGCGGAGCGACTGCGCCGGCTCCGACAGCAGCACGTCGCCGTCGGCGATGATCATGCGCGGGAGCAGGTCGCCGGCGGGCGTCACCGTCGTCTGCATTTCGAGCCTGCCGGCCTGCAACGACCGCGGCGCACCATTCGGATCTTTCACCTTCGCCTGCACGTTGCCGGTGGCGATAAGCGTGTCGAGGTTTGGCGTGTGCAACGCGCGCGCCGTTGGCTGCGCGTCGGTGGAGGGTTGCGTGGTGGGCTGTGTAGTCGGTTGCGTGGTGGGCGCGGTGAAGGCGAGATCGAGGGCGTCGCTGCTCAAGTCCATGCGCGCGGTCGTGATGGCGACGGACCCGGTCAGCTTCGCGTGGCGGATGACGGCCTGCCCGCCCGCGTCCTTCGGCAGGGCGAGAAAACACTCGTCGTTCCACGTCGCCGTGAGCGTTTCCGACTGATCCCCCGAGCCCATCGGCACGTCTGCTCGGCCAGGGCCTTTCAGTCTCGCGATTCCGCCGTCTTCGGAGTACGTCAGCCAGGGCGCGGTGATGACCGCGCCCCCGGCATCGCGGAGCGTCACGCGGGGGATCTCGTCCGATGACCGCAGCGACGCGGCGCCGTCAGCGGTGTGGAACGTCGCGCCGGCGGCCTCGATGTCCGCGCCGTCGCGGAACAATTTCAGCGGCGTGCCGGAGAGGCGGATGATCTGATCGTCCGCGCCCAGCGGCGGGGCGTCCGACAGCTCCAGCGGCATGACGCGCAGCCGACCCGTCCAGTAGACGACGATCGGCAGCAACTCCGCCGCCGGTTGCGTGGCGGCGGGGGCGGTCGTCGGATCGGCCGGCGCGGTCATGGCAGGCGCCTGCGACGCCGCACGCGATCGAGCGGCACTAGTCCCACCCGCGGCAACGACCCCGTTTTGCGATGCGGGGGTGTCGTCGTCATTGCCTTTATCCATCGCGAAGTCGACCTGCATCAGCGAGCCGGTCGCGATTTCCGCGTGGCCCTCGGTGATGCGCAGGTTCTGCTCGAAGCTCGCGCGGTACGGAACGATCGGATTGGTCGTCGGCGCGGTTGTCGTCGGCGCAGTCACCGCGGTGGGAGCGTGCGCCTCGGCGGAGCGGGGCGGTGGTGGGGCCGCCGACTGCGGCTCGGCGGGCGACGTGGCGGGCAAATCGCCGTTCTGCAACGCTTCAAACGTCGCGCGGTTCTTCACGCGCAGCGATTCGCCGTGCGCGATCTCCAGCAGTTGCAGCCGCCGGCTCAGCTCATTCCACTGGATGCGCAATCCGCGGCCATCGAAGTCGTAGTCGCGCCCGCGCACTTTCACCGGAACCTGGTCGGCCGCGATGCGGTTGCCGGAGGCGTCGGTGAATGCCTCGGTGGTGATGAGGAAGGTGTCGTTGTCGAACGCGGTGTTGTTCATCGCGACGGTGAGCGTCGGCTCGTGCGTTTCGCCGTCGACGGCCGGTGAGTCGAACAGCGAGATGACGACGTCGTGCAATTGCCCGCGGCTTGGCGGGGCCGCGACGGGGGGCTGGACTTCGCCGCCCTCGACGACTTTCGTGTCCGGCAGGATGACGCTCCCGCGCGACCCCTCGATGCGCACGAACCGCCCGTCGCCGAGGAAGAACTCCGCAACGGGTTTGTCGACGAGCATCGTTCCGTCGGGCCGGCGCTCGTAGCGGGCGGCCTTGAACTGCGACTCCAGCTCCGCCGTCTTCGCGTCGAACCGGCGCACCCACGGGTCTTTGCCGGGGCCCATGACGTTATCCGCGCTGCCCCCGCCGACCGCGGGAGCACTCGTCGGCCCCTTCGCGGTGCGCTCGTCGGTGCGCGGCGCAACCGGGGACTGCATCTGCGCGTAGATGACGAACCCGCAGATGATCAGGACGAGCGTGGCGATGACGAGGAGGAGGGAACGCATGATGGGGGGAAGCAGGAAATCCTAAATAGCAGCAGAGGTCAAAACCGCAGATGAACGCAGATGAACGCGGATAAGAGGGAATTGGAGATTTTGTTTTTTCATCTGCGTTTATCTGTGTTCATCTGCGGTTCATTCCATTCAGTTTCCGGCTCGACGTCGAGCATTTTCAACACCACCAGGTCCTG
>JBBSLV010000495.1:0-3115 GCA_038233535.1 Tepidisphaerales bacterium
CAGCGAGACGCCGTGGTACGGGCCGTGCGGATTCAGGACTTGGGACGCGAAGAAGTTGGGCAACATCTCCACGTCATGAATGCCGGTCTCGACGTGGATGTTCGATAGCGCCGCCCGCACCTTTGACGGCGGCAGGTCCGACGCCATGTTGACGAACCCCGCCTTGGCGCGCTCCGCGGATTCTTCGGTCAGGATCATCAGCGCGCGGTTGCCTTGGCTGACGTGATCCAGCGTCAGTTGCCGGGCAAGCGTGCTCTTGTTCGACCCCGGCGCACCGGCCAGGAGAATCGCTTCCTCGCGGACGATCTGCCCGCAAAGATCATTGAAGAACAGGTTGTCGGGAAACTCGACCGACTCGTGGCGGGTATGCCGCACGTCGATCAGCAGCCGCGCCGCGGCGGCGTGGGCGAACGGTTGAACGGACGGCGACACGCTACCGGCAACGGGAGAACGTGCGCGCACTCTGGGCGCTTGGCTCATAAAGCCTCCTTCAAAAAATGAAGTGCCGGGCATTGGCTGCCGCGGCACGATGAAATCAGCGAACGGCCCTACTCCTCGCTCTTCTGTAAACTGAAGTCAAGAGGCGAGTTATGGCTTTTTTCATTCCGAGACTGGTTGACGCCGAAAATGGTTCGCCAGTCAGACTACTCGCGCGAACCGCGGCGCGGACCGCTGAAGGTATTGTTTGAGGTCGGAATTCGTCTTGCCGCTGCGGCGCGTTCGAAGAGCTGATGGTCAAAGAACTCGATAATTCGATCGCGGGCGGAGCAAATCGCCCGCGTGATGGATTTGCATGAGGTTGCGCAGAGGTTGCTTTATCGATTAGGTCCCACTAAGGTCGAAGGTGGAGCGTGAATGGGCTTGAGATTACGCAAAGTAACATTCAGGAGCGAGGGGCAGTGCAGGTGGAGCCGAGTGGCTTTCCTAACGGCCCTCTTGCCGGCGCTGATGTTTGCGCCCGGTTTCGGGTCGGCGTTTCTGCTCCACGGTCACGAGGACGTTGACCTGCACTTGCATCCTCTACCGGCCGTGGTTGGACAGGCAAGGGCTGACTTTGCCGTTTTCCACGACACGACTCACTCGCCGGCATTGGAAGTTGACGCGAAACCTTCTGTGTCCGTCCAAGCGTCGTCCGGCTCATCTTGCGATGGGATCGTGGTCGTGTTCTCTGAATCTATTCGCCCCAACCTGAAGACGGCTGCGCAATCGCTCAAGCCTGAGTTGTCGGCATCGTCCTGGCTCGCCATCCATGCCGCATCCTTGGTGCAGGATGGTGGCGCCGCCGCGCTGACAGCGCGGGCCGGCGATCTCTCCCCGCCTGCGCCGGCGTTGCGGTCGCACATCGCAACCCTCCTGCAATCCAGTCACGCCATCTTGAACTGATCGGTCATCACGCCACCGTCTGACGGACCGGCCGTGTTCATTCGCGCGCCTTCCTGGCGACGCCTCGATCCCCACTTACCGCGCGACTGCTTTTGTTGTTTAGCTTGCGGAGACCAAACATGAATTTTCGGCTCTTGATGGCCCTTGGCGGGACATCTCTCATTCTCTTTTCGGGTTGCCAAAGCACCGCGCCGCGGCCCGTGGCGGAAGACGACGCGTCGCTCGCCGTCGGCGCGGCCGAGCCGATCATCTTTCGGCGCGCGCCGGGTGTCTTGGACGCAACCGACGTGCTGCCGGACACGCTGAGCGTGACGGAGGCGGTGCGGCTCACGCTCAAGCAGCACGCGGGCATTCAGGCTTCGCTCGCCCGCGTGCGTGCGGCGGAAGCGGACGCGGACCAGGCGGCGCTCCTGCCGAACCCGATCCTGACGGTGGTGGCACACTTTCCGCAGAATGGCGTCGCCGCCGAAGTGGAAGTCGGGCTTTCAGCGGACCTGATTGCAATCGTCCAGAGGCCGGGGCGGATCAGCGCTGCGGACAGCCGGTTGCGCGCCGCGGCGTCGGAAGCCGTGTCGGCCGTGCTGGACGCGGTGGCCGAAGTGCGGGAGACGTACTACGCCGTCCAATCCCTCCAGGCGTCTTTGCCGCTGCTCGAAGCCCGCCGCGACTTGCTGGCCCGGCTTCAGGATTTGGCCCGCTCGCGATTGGAAGCGGGCGAGGGGTCTCGTCTTGAGACCGTGACGCTCGACGCACAGCGCGTGGAGATCGAGGCGGAACTCGACGATCTCCTGCTGGAACTCACCGAACAACGCTTAGCGCTGGCGCGTCTCGTCGGCCAGCCTTCCACCGACGCGCTCCTGCGCGTGAGCGAGTGGCAGCCGCCCGCGGTTAACAGCGTCAGGGACTCGGCGTGGGTTTCCGCGGCCTTAAAGGGAAGGCCGGAACTGAAGGCGCGGCGTTGGGAACTGCTGGCCCTCGGGGCGGATGCTCGTCTGAACACGCTGTCCCCGTTCTCGGGGACGTTCATCGGCGCCGACGTCGAGAAGCAGGGAGACTGGGCGGGCGGGCCTGCGGTGTCGGTGCCGATCCCGCTGTTCGACTGGGGCCAGGCCCGGCGGGCGCGAATCAAGGCCCGGCGGATCGAAGCCGCGCACAATCTCGTGCAGACGCAGCGCGAGATCGTCGAACAGGTTCGTCGCGCCGCCGCCGTCTTCAACGAGTCGGTGCATGAGCTGGCGCGCGTGCGCACGAAGCTGATCCCCCTTCAGGAACAGCGGCGTGAACTGGCGGAAGAAGGGTTTCGCGCCGGGCAGACGGACGTGACGACGGTGATCCTGGCCGAGCAGGACTTGGCCGCCGCCAAGGCTCGCGCCGTCGCGCTGGAGCGGAAGAACGCCGTCGCCCTATTGCGCCTCGAACGCGCCGTGGGCGGCGCGGGCGTGGCCGAAGCGCTCGTCAAGTCCGTGCCGGCCGCAACCTCGCAGCGCGTGGTCCCGGTCACGTCCCCGACGACCGCTCCGACAAATCAAACTCCTTGAAGCTCCGTTGGACCAGACAAGCACACAAAAGGAAACAGCACATGACAGACACGCCGATTCACCCGACGAACTTTCATCCCGAACGACAAGGCATTTATCGCGCCGGCCTCCTCGTCGCCCTGCTCGCGTGCGTCTCCCTCGCAACCGGATGTGGGGAGGGACAAGTCGCCGATAAGCATGGCGAATCCGGCGAA
>JBBSLV010000496.1:0-3102 GCA_038233535.1 Tepidisphaerales bacterium
CGGTTGTTCTGATTGAGCGACGAAAGACGATTTGCCCACGAATCTCACGAATTCACACGAATAAGAAAACAGCCGTATCCTCTTCTCCTCATTCGTGTTCATTCGTGAGATTCGTGGGTCAACCTCTTTTTCGCAGGTCAACCTCTTTTGAGATCGGTGGTAGGATTCGCCCGATGAACATCCGCCCCGCCACCCCCGCTGACGTGCCGGCCGTGTTGCCGATGGTCGAGCGGATCTGCGCGCTGCACAAGCGATGGGACCCGTTCAAATACGGCTTCCGCGAGAACCCGTCGGAGATGTATCGGCGCTGGCTGACGGCGCGGGCGAGCGACCCGCGGGCGGTGTTCCTCGTCGCCGAGCGCGCGGCGATGCTTCAGGACGTGCCGTTTCTGGCCGGTTTTCTCGTTGGGACGGTCGAGCGCGAGATTCCGATTTACCGGCTCGACGAGTACGGATTTATTCACGATTTGTGGGTCGAGCCGACGTACCGCAACGAGGGCATCGGCCGGCAGATGGTGATGCTCGCCATCGAGCGGTTCCGCGACATCGGCGTGGCGCAGATCCGGCTGGACACCGCCGCGCCCAACGACGTGGCGCGCGGGCTTTTCGCCGCCTGCGGCTTTCGACCGAGCGTGCAGGAAATGCTGTTGGAACTCATGGAGTAGGGATGAGGGATGAGGGATGAGGGATGAGGGATGAAGCATGAAGCAGACCGGCAGCGCCGTCGTTTCTCCTCTTCCCTTTCATCCTTCATCCCTCATCCCTACTCCTATGATCCTCTGCCTTGGAACCACGCCCGCCGTTCAGAAGACCATGACGTTCGCGACGCTGCGCGTGAACGGGGTGAACCGCGCGCGGCGCGTCACGCAAAGCGCCTCGGGCAAGTCGCTCAACGTCGCGCGCGTCGTCCACACGCTGGGCGAACCTGTTATCGCGACCGGCTTCATCGGCGGCGACACGGCAGGGTTCATCCGCAATGACCTGGGCGCCGCCGGCATCGATCACGATTTCGTCGAGGTTGAGCCGACGACGCGCACGTGCGTCACGGTGATCGACCAGAGCGCGGGGACGGCAACGGAACTGATTGAGGAATCGAGACCCGTCGAGCCGGCAGCGTGGGAACAGCTGGCGGAGACGCTTAGCGCTCGGCTTGCATTCGCGAGCGTCCTCGTGCTCTCCGGCACGCTCACGCCCGGCGGCGCCCAGGACTTTTACGCGCGGTGCGTGCGCAAAGCGTCCGACAACAGCGTTCTGACCCTCGTCGACGCGACGGGCGAACCGCTACGTCACGCACTGGCCGCGAAACCGCACGTTGCCAAGCCAAACCGCGCCGAACTCGGCAAAACGCTTGGTGTCGACACGTCAACCGATGCAGGATTGCGCGACGCGATGAAGCAGCTCACGACGGCCGGCGCAAAATGGGCCGTCGTCACGATTGGCGCCGAGGGCGTGATGGTGTCCGACGGCAAAACGTTCTGGCGCGTGACCGTGCCGCACGTCGAGGTTGTCAGCCCGATCGGCTCCGGCGATTCGTTCGCCGCCGGACTGGCGGTGGGACTCTTGCGCGGTCAAACGGTGACCGAGGCGTGCCGCCTCGCGACCGCGTGCGGCGCGGCCAATGCGATGACGCCGGCGCCGGGTTTCGTCCGGCCAACGGACGTCGAAGGCCTTTGGCGTGCGATCACGGTGACGGCCTTGTCGTCGTAGCACGGATTTGCAACCCGTGCATTTCAGAAAGCATGGGTTGAAAACCCATGCTACTCGATTCCCACTTCTTTCCCCGCCGTCGCGCTGGCGTAGACCCCGTCGAGCATCTTCTGCACCATCAGCCCGTGCTCGCCGGGGCTTTCGTTGGTTCTCCCGTCGCGGCAGACTTCGACGAAGTGCTTCATCTTGTAGGCGAAGTGGTCCCACTGCGGCGCGTACCCGGGGCTCATGTTCATCATGTAGCCGCCATGGTCGGTGAAGATCTGGCTTGTCTCCCAGTTCGCGCCGCCCTTTTCGCCGTAGATTTGGATGTTCCAGACGTCCTTCTCGATGTGCGTGACGAAGCTGGCCTCGATGGTGAGCAGCCCGCCGTCCTCGAAGCGGATCATGCCGGCGGCGAAGTCCTCGACCGTGTAGGTCGCGTGGTCCCAGTTTGGCCACTGCGACACGACGCTCGACGGTTGATTCCCGTGAAACGTCCAGTGGTTGCCGGTGGCGGTGACGGGGCGCGGAGAGCCGATCATGTAATGGGCGGTTTCCATGATGTGCACGCCGATGTCGATCATCGGCCCGCCGCCCTGGAGATCCTTGCGCCCGAAGACGCCCCAGTTCGGGATGCCCCGCCGGCGCAGCGCCTGCGCGCGAACGTAGAGGATCTTGCCGAACGACCCCGATGCGATCTGGTCGCGGATCAGCTTTGTTTTCGGCTCAAACCGATGTTGGAAGCCGACGACCAACTGCTTGCCCGCTGCTTTGGCCGCGTCGAGCATCCGCTGCGCCTCGCGCGCGTTCATCGCCATCGGCTTCTCGACGAGCACGTGATGCCCCGCCTGCAGCGCGGCAATCGAGTGCTCCGCGTGCAGCGCGTTGGGCGTGCAGACGCTGACGGCGTCGATCTCCTTCACCTCGCGGAGCATCTGCCGGAAATCGGCGAAGGTGTACTTCGGATTCCATGTTTCCTTGAATTTCTGAAGCGACTTCTCGCTCACGTCGGCGGCGGCGATCCCCTCGACCCCCTCGATCTTCGAGAGGTGTTTCATCTGGTGGTCGCCCACCCAGCCGGTGCCGACGAATGCGATTTTGAACGACTTGCTCACGCGGTGTGCTCCTTCAGCGAAGCCATGACGGGCGGTCGATGAATCCTGGGGATCACGCCGCGGTGTTTCGCTCGCCGATCAACTGGCTGACGCTCTCGTGGTCGAAGAGCACAGGCACGCCGCCGGGAGCAACGAACAGGGCGACGCCGTCGCGGGAGGCCAGGGCGTCGGGGAAATCCACCTCGAAACGGACGCCGCTGACGAGCTCGACGGTGAATGGGCGGAACGGCTGGCGCTGCCGCAGCGCCCCTAGCGCGTTTTGGAAATTCTCCGGAGTCATCGCCGCATTATATCCAAC
>JBBSLV010000497.1:0-3100 GCA_038233535.1 Tepidisphaerales bacterium
GGGGCCCGCCCAAGTTAACGGAAGGTCCGCTCTCAGACCCGAGCCGCCTGCAGGGCCCGATGAGCGCTGACGAGTGGGGGCTCCCCTCACCAGACCCGCCGAGTATGGCACCAGCCGGCCCTGTCAAGCAGACTACGGACGCAGACTACGGACGCCCGGGTGCCGGGACGGGCGACGGGCAGATCGGTCGGCAGACCAAGATGACACAACATCCGGCTGATCACGGCGGCCTCCTCGATCAGCGAACTTCAGGGACGCGACATGAGCTAGACCGACTCGTCCAGTTCCGAGCAGATGCGTCCCAGGGTTTAGACGAGACAGTCGTAGGCCACAGGTTTGATCAGCACAGCGACGGCGCTGATCTCGCGCTGGATCTCGTTGGTACGCGTGACCGCGCCGCTGAGGATGATGATCGGATTTGCCAATCGGGGCGGGAAGGCATGTGTGCACCAGTGGACCCGGAGTTGTCGTGGAGGGGTGGTCGCCTCTTACGAGGCGCGATTCGCGCGAGGTAATCGCCGCCGCTCACGGATGGGCCAGATCTCCGCGCAGGCGCTGCATCGGAGATAGACAAACTGTCCCGCGTGCGTCGCGGCCTTGATCGTGGTCGCCCCACATTTCTCGCACCGAAGAGCCTCGTCCTGATTCGAGGCACGATCAGGAATAGGATCCATGACCCAGGACCATGCCCTAAAGATGAGCTACGCGCAATGCTTGGGACGTAAGGATGGAGTTAATGGCAGAGGCAGCCGAAGGCCACTTGCTGATCGGCTAGCGACAGCGGCGACCGGCAGTGTATCTCGCGCGCCATGACCATCCAGGTCTTGCAACGGCCGGATTGGCACGGCGAGCCCTACACGGTCGGTGACCCGTTCCGGCTGCAAAAGCTGAAACCCGGCCAGTCCCTCCAGGCGATCTGCCGGCTCCTGACGCATCAACTCGGCTGGAAGCTGCGGCTCGAGGTCAATGGCGCCCTCCAGCGGTCTGCCGCAATCAGGATGAAGGTGCTCGACACGTTCGAGACGTGGAACGCATATCTCCATCATCGGGCACTTCGCGCAGTCATCCGTTCTCTTACGGCTTGCCTCTCCCCGCCAGGACCGCCACCACCCCCACCAGTTCCTGCGGGTCGACCGGCGTGCTGATATGCACCTGAAACCCCGCCAGCAGGGCGCGGCGTTCGTCGTCGAGGCTGGCGTAGGCGGTCAGCGCGAGGGCCGGCAGTTGTTCCACCGTGTGACCGGCTTGGCGAACGGCGCGGACCAAGTCGAACCCATCGCGCTCGGGCATGCCCAAGTCGCTTATCAGCAAACCGGGCGGCGGCTGCATTGCCTTGAGCGCCTCCAGCGCCTCGTTCACGCCCGCAGCCGCCGTTACCATCGCCCCGGCGTCCTGCAACACCCCTCGTTAGCATCACGCGGGCGTCGGGTTCATCGTCCACCACCAGCACGCGCAGTCCATCGAGACGAACTCCCGGCCGCCCCGACGACCACAGCTGTTGTTCTCGCGCCTGCGCCGCGATGGCCTCTGGCGTCGGGCTTACGCGGTGCGGCTGGTCCTCGTCATCTTCAACGGTCGCTTCCGCGGCGCGCGCTGCGCCCATGGGAAGCTCGATGGTGAACGTGGCTCCGCTGGGCGGGTTTTCGCCGGCGCTCTTGGCGCGGATCGTCCCGCCGTGCTGTTCAACGATGTGCTTGCAGATGGACAGGCCCAGTCCCAGCCCGCCGACGTGCCGCGTGGTGCTGCTGTCGGCCTGACGGAAGCGATCAAACACACACGGCAGAAACTCCGGCGAAATGCCGCGCCCCGTATCGCTCACCACGATGCGCGTCATCGACGGCTCGCGCGACAGCGTCACGCGCACCGTGCCGCTCTTGGGGGTGAACTTGATGGCGTTGGCGAGCAAGTTCCACACCACCTGCTGCAACCGGGGGACGTCGCACGTCCCCCGGCTGGCGGACGGGTCCAGCTCGGCTTCGAGTCTGATGCCCTTGAGATCGGCGCTGGGGCGCACCACCTCCATCGGCTCGCGGATGATCGCCGTGAAGTCGCACGGCGCCATGTTGAGCCGCAGCTGGCCCGACACAATGCGAGACACGTCCAGCAAGTCCTCGATCAGCTGCGTCTGCGCCTTGCAATTCCGCTGAATGACGGCCAGCCCTTTCTTCAGGTCTTCGTCCTGCGTCCCCTTGCTTTGCAGTATGCTCGCCCAGCCGACGATCGCGTTCAGCGGCGTGCGCAGCTCGTGGCCGAGCGTGGCGAGGAACAAATCCTTCATCCGATCCGCGGCTTCGGCCTCCAGGCGCAGCGACTGCTCGTGCGTCAGCCGGTCGGTGATGTCGGTGGCGGTGGTCAGGATCGCGCCCGGCTTTCCTTCGGCATCGTGATCCAGCGACCACCGGCATAGCAGCGTCACCCGCCGCCCGTCGCGCGCGTATTGAATCACCTCGCCGATCATCCCACTCTCCTCGCGCAATTCCTCGATGAGTTGATGAAACGGCTTTTCCAACTCGGTCTTCAACAACTGGTGCTGGTCCTGCCCGATGGCCTCCTCGCGCGTGTAGCCGAAGATTTGCTCGGCCCCCCGATTCCAGTAGGTGATGCGGGTGTCAATGTCGCGGACGATGATGGCGTCGTTGCTCAAGTCCAGCAGGCGGGCCTGTTCGGCGAGGCGGCGCTCGACCCGCCGCCGGGCGGTGATGTCGTCGATCGCCAGCAGGATCAGCCGCGTCTCGCCTGTCGGCGGAAGTCGACGGGCGTTGAGCAGCATCGTGCGCTGCCCCACGCCGGGGAAGTGATGATCGACCGAGAAATCATCGAACGACGCCTCGCCGTTGCGCAGCAGGTCGTCGAGCTTCTCCCGCAGCGCGGGGATGTCCCACTGCCCGTCGCCGAGCTCGTGAACGAGCCGCCCGACGGTCTTGTCGGGCGTGACGTCGAACACCCGGTAAAACGCGGCGCTGGCCGCCTTGACGCGCAACTGCCCGTCGAGCACGACGAGCGGCTCGCGCAGCGTCTTCACGATGTCGGCGGAATAGTCGGGCGGCTCCGGATCGCCACCGGAAGAGCTGGCAGGTACATCGTTCATCGAAGCAGAATA
>JBBSLV010000498.1:0-3090 GCA_038233535.1 Tepidisphaerales bacterium
AGCACCTCGAAGCCGGCGCCGATCCCGACGCGGCGATGACGAACGTGCCCGTCGAGGTCATCCCTGATCACACCCGGACGATCATCAACCGCGTCGCGCCCACCAGCGATGTGCCCTTCGACTGGACGCTCAACCCCTATCGCGGATGCGAGCACGGCTGCATCTACTGCTTCGCCCGGCCTTATCACGAGTACCTCGGCTACTCCAGCGGGCTGGACTTCGAGACCAAGATCGTCGCCAAGCACGACGCCGCCGCCCTGCTGCGCCGCGAGCTGGCGAACCCGCGCTGGCGAGGCGAGCCGATCGTGATGTCGGCCATCACCGACATCTACCAGCCGATCGAGCACAAGCTGAAAATCGCGCGGCAGTGTTTGGAAGTGCTGGCCGAGTGCGGGCAGCCCGTGTCGACGATGACGAAGGGCGCGCTGGTGCTGCGCGACGTGGACCTGTGGCAGAAGCTGGGGGCGATGAACGCCGGACGCGTGACGGTGACGCTCGTGACGCTTAACGATGATCTGGCGAAGAAGCTCGAGCCCCGCGCGGCGTCGCCGATGCGAAGGCTGCACATGATTCGCGAGCTGGTGAAGGCGAACGTGCCGGTGTCGGTCAACATCGCGCCGGTCATCCCCGGCCTGACCGACACCGAGCTGCCCGCCATCATGGCGGCCGTCGCCGACGCCGGCGCGACGCGCGTCGCGTGGGTGCTCCTGCGGTTGCCGTATCAACTGAAGGAGTTGTTCCTCGACTGGCTGCAGCGCAGCGTCCACCCGTCGCGCGCGACGCACGTCGAGTCGCTCATCCGCCAGTCGCGCGGCGGAAAACTCTACGAGGCGAGCACCGACCGCCGCCGCGGCAAGGGGAAGATCGTCGAGCAGCTCGCGCAGACGTTCGACGTCTTCAGCCGCAAGTACGGCCTCAACCGCGACGTCCGCCCGCTGAGCGGCAAGTCGTTCCGCCGACCCAATCCGAAAGATCAGTTCATGCTGTTTGAGGATCATGGAGAGGATTGAGAGAGCTTCGCCGTCGGGCCTATTATCTGATGTCGCCAATTCCTGGACGTAGCCCCGCCCATGCACGAGAATTGTGGGTGGGCAGGGAATATCGGAGAATGCAACTATGGCAACCACCACGCCAAGCCCTCCAGCCTTTGAGATGGAGCCTGCGGACTTCGATCGAATGTTGAGCGACCTGTGTCGAGATGCCAGGAAGATTCCCGCCAAGGGTGCTCGATTCCGCATCCGGTTGACCAGGCAGGAATTCATCGTTGAGACGGTTTCCGTCGACGCCGGGGGCAAGCCCAGGGTTCGTGTTCTGCAGCGGATGCGTATCGGGAAGATGAAGACAACAAAAGCCCGTCCGAAATACGACGATCTCCGAGAGCAGTTCGCGACTGCCGCGGCGAAACACCATGTTGCCTCCGAAACGGTGGCGGCGAATCGAGAGAACAACGCCGCCGTCATTGCTCATTACTGGAAGCAAGCGCCAGCGGAGTAGTCTCCCGTGAATGGCTTCGCCGCTTGGAAAGCGAACGCTGCCCTGGTGGGCCCCGGTGTGCTGCTGTGGGTGCGCAACCCTCGGGAGTCCACCGGGCGTCGCACAACCGGCAGCCACTGGTTTGTTGTCGTGGACGTCGCTCCAGCGGGCAAGATCGACAGCGGCAGTATTCTTCACATCGTCGGCATTTCGTCCCACCCGCGGGATATGAATGCCTCGGTGCTCATGGACACGAGCGGGACGCCGTTGAAGGGCACATGCTACGCGTGCTTCGACTGGGAGCTTGAAAACTACCTCTCGATCATCGAAAGCAGCGAAGACGATTGGGATTACGAGATTCGCGGCGCGCAACTCGATCGTTGGGACGCATCCTGTGAAGCGCCGTCATATGTGAACCCGCAATGGTTTGCCAAGTCGCTCCTCCCGGCACGCAGGAAGTATCACGAAGCGACTCGAACCGCCAAGCCCAGAGGCAGCAAGACGTAGACATCCGTCGGGAAGATGCATAAGGCGCTCGACGAGTGACGAGTGAGGCGCCCACGCGTGGGGCTGACCCGAGTTCTTGGCTCGCAGGAACATGTCCCCCGGCATTCATCTCCTCCATAAACCCGTCGGCCCGACGAGCTTTTCGCTCGTGCGGGGTTGCACGGAATCCCTCGGCGACCAGCGCGGCCGCAAGCGCACGCGATTCTGTCATGGGGGAACGCTCGACCCGTTCGCCCACGGGCTGCTGCTCGTGCTCGTCGGGCAGGCGACGAAACTGTTCGATCACCTGCACGCCGTGCCGAAGGTGTATGAGGCGACCGTCCGCTGGGGGTTCGAGACGGACAACGGTGATCCGCTGGGGCGCGTGATCTTCGAGGGCGATGTGTCGGGTCTCTCGCCGCGGCAACTCGACGATGCGCTGGCGACGTTCACCGGTTGGCGCGACCAGATCCCGCCTGCCACCAGCGCCAAACGCATCGCCGGCGAGCGCGCGTACGAGAAGGCCCACCGCGGCGAAATATTCGATCTCCCGCCGTCGCGCGTGTACCTGCACGAGGCGACGTGGCTAAGCCACGACCTGCCCCGCGAGAGCCGGCTGCGCCTCGTCGTGCGCGGCGGGTACTACGTGCGCTCGCTGGCGCGCGACCTCGGCCGGTTGCTCGGCTGCGGCGCGCACCTCACGACCCTGCACCGCAGCGCGATCGGACCGTGGTACGATCCCGGCCCCGATGGACAATCCGGGCTGCACGGCCACGACCTGCTGCCGTGGGCGGCGACGCGGGAGTTGAACGATCAGGAGGTCGGGGAGTTGCGACAGGATCGCGCGATTCCCGCGGGCGAACTACTGGCGCCGGCGTGGCGCGTGCCGGCGGGTTTCCCGGACCCAAACGCGCCGGTGCGCGGGTTTCATCTGGGTCGGTTCGCGTTCATGCTTCGCCGGGAGGAGCATCGCCTGCGCGTGCTGAGCGAACTATCGGGCGGGTTGTGACGCCACTGATTCGTCATCCCCTACTCGTCATCGTCGTCGAAATCATCGTCATCGTCATCGTCGTCCTTGGCGGTGTCGGGGTCGTCGAATTCGTCCTCCTCCTCCTCGTCGTCGTCTTCCTC
>JBBSLV010000499.1:0-3083 GCA_038233535.1 Tepidisphaerales bacterium
GTGACCAAGCTCGGCAAGAAAGCCCCCCACCCCTTCCTCCCTCGCTTCGACTGCCGCCCGCTGAGCCAGACGTCCCCGGACGCGAGCTTCTCGAACTTGTCGGAGCGGAAGAAAACCTCGAACCTCTCCCCGTCTCGCTTTCCGTCATCCCGGCCGACGCCGACGGCTTCGTACCCGTCGAGCCGCTGGCGCAGGTAGTCGTATTGCGACGCGACGACTTCCTGCGTTCCAAGCAGATCGGGGTTGAAGTTCTGAATCGTGTCCAGGAGCAGCCGTTTACGCAGCCCCCAGGTGTTGTGCAGGTCGAAGAGGGTGCTGACGCGGCAGTTGAAGCTCATCACGCGGAGGTCGGCCGCGGCCGGGGTTGGGGAACCCAGGGGAGCGGCCGGAGCCATGGGAAACATCGATGCCACGGGCGTCACGTTCCGCCTCTGCATGTCCGGATCGAGCAGCGTCAACCTCGGCGCCGGCTGCTCCTGCTTCGCACAACCCGCAATGACAAAAATCAGCCCCACCGCCGCGACAGCGGCGTACGACGAACGATCCCACAAACCCATGCAACGCTCCTGGTCGGATACAACAGCGGCCAAGGAGCGCGTCCCCTCCTGAAGGAAATCGACGCCCAGCCATCCGTGCTATCGGAAAAAGTAGAACAAAAACCCCTGCACGCCTCGGCGGAATGCCCATTCCGCCGTACCCAGCTTCACGCCACCGATATGTCATCGGGGCAGAATCATGACTTTTCTGGGTTATCCCGCGATTGCGAACGGGTTAAAAGTTTGTTTGGCCCGGCATTTGTATCGATCTATATCGCCGAGGCCGGTCGAGTTTATATTGGAGGCTGCGATGTCGTTTTATGCCCGCGCGGGTGCTGTGTGTGTCCTGATCGTCATGGGTGCCGCGCTACCCGCATTCGGTCACGAGACAGATCAGTTTACGGTTCCGCCCGATCGCGAGTTCGCGGATATCGGAACGACGCTCACCCGCTGGGGTTACCGGGCCGTCGAGAGCGGCGTCAACCGAACGAATAACAAAATTCGCGACGCCGTTAAAGCAAAACGTTCGGAAGATTTCATTAAAAAATTGCAGTCTCCCGAAGAGGTCGCCATGGCGGTGAACAGTGCGTTCCCCCCCGCGCTGTTTGCCATCGAGGAGTGGGACAGGAAAGTCCAGCTTGGCAGGGTCAAGGAACGGTTTCCCGGCCGCGTCGTGGGGTACAAGCCGTTTATCGGGGTCCGTAAGCACGCGGAGTTCTCGTTTGACCCGTTCCGCGCATGGAACTGCGCGACGATCAAGGCATACGGCGTCTACTTCGGCACGGACAAGCTCGGCCACTTCACGGACATGGGCAAGCACTATTACCTCCGCTACCGCAAGGAGCGGGCGAACGGAACGGGGGAACTGCCGGCGATGGCGGCGGCGATCAGTCTCGGCGCCGAGGGCGGACCTATCTTTTTCTCCGAATCCGGCTTCCTCGGCGAAAAGACGGCCGGCGCATACTCCAACGCCGACCTCGTCTCCAATTACATGGGCATGATGTTCTACCGAAACCTGACCGATCCGGTCAGCCTTAAAGGCCAGCTGCGCCTCCCGATGCTCGTGCGCGACGGCGACTACTGGCGCATCAACGATCACGTCCGCCCCGACTCCGAATTCTTCTCGCTGTTTTTCTCCGACCACTTCGATGAAGCCCTCAACCCCAGCCGCTACATCGACCGCCACCGCGCCAAGATCCGCAAGGCCATCGAGGAGCACGCGAGCGACACCATCGATCGTTACCTCGACGCGCACGGCAACCGCCGGTCGCGCGCGTACTTTCAGCAGCGGCACGAGGAGCTGCGGACGTATTGGGCCGTCGACTACGGGCACAAGGGCGATGACGCGTCGCTGCTGACCATCGCCAACACCTGCTTCCCCGACTCGCCGAAGGATCTGACCCAGCCCGGGCAGCGCGACGGCGTTGGCATGACGGCGCTGCACCTGGCGGCCCGCGACGGTGATGCGAGCCGTGTCCGGGCATTGCTCGATCAGGGCGCTGATGTGAACGCAGCCGTCCGTTCGCGCGAGAAGCGCTCGCCGGAGTGGGGCAGCACGCCGCTGCACTACGCAGTGCGCGACGGGCACGTCGAGATCGTGCGACTGCTGATTGAGAAGGGGGCAGACGTGAACGCCGGCAACGACCGCGGCGTCACGCCGCTGCACCGGGCGATCCATAACGATGAAATTGTGAAGCTGCTGATCGATGCCGGGGCGAAAATTGACGCCGGCGATGACCGCGGGGAGACCCCGCTGCATTGGGCGGCGCTCGACGGGGCGCCGAAGGCGATGAATGCGCTGCTGTCATCCGAGGCGCCGCCGGTCGCGACGGCGGACCACCGCGGGCGCACGCCGCTGCACGTCGCTGCGGCAGTCGCCAATACCTCCGCGTTGACGGCCCTGCTGGCGCACGACGCCGACGCCAATGCGGCCGATCAGTTCGGTGTCACGCCGCTGCATCTCGCGACCCACGCGGGGTTCGAACCCGTGACGACGGCGCTGCTCGACGCCGGCGCCGAGCCAAACGCGCAGGACAGCTTCGGCGTCACCCCGCTGCATGAGGCCGCCCGCCGCGCCGCGCCCGCGGTTGTCTCGCGACTGCTGGCGGCCAATGCCGATCCCGCGCTGGCGGACCTGTACGGCGCGACGCCGCTGCACCTGGCGGCGCGGTTCGCCGACGGTTCCGTCGCGCGGCTGCTGCTTGACGCCGGCGCCGATGCGACGGCCCGCGCCGGGTCTCGCGGCACCCCGATCGACGAGGCCCGCCGCACGAACAATCGCCCGGTCCTCGCGCTGATGCGCGACGCCCAGACGACCTCGGCGGCGCAGGCCGCGGCATCCATCGCCGAGGGGAAATAGACTCGGACGTGACACGGGCGTTTCGCAATGTCTCGCCCGTGCTTGCGCCGTCAACTCGGGCGAGAAACGCCCGCGTCACATCGTGGCAAGTCGCGTCAACGGAAGGATAAGCCTTTGCAACATGTCTTGCTCGTTCGAGTGTCCCTACTTCTCGTGCTCGCCGCGGTACTGAGCGGATGCAGATCGCA
>JBBSLV010000500.1:0-3076 GCA_038233535.1 Tepidisphaerales bacterium
CGAGCGTGTCCTTCTTCTCCGGCACCGCCACGCGCACGATGTCCGCCCCCGCGGCAGCGAGCTTCTGGATCTCGGACACGCATCGGTCGATCTCGTGCGTGTACCCCGCCGTCATCGACTGCACGGACACCGGCGCATCCCCCCCGATGCGAACGAACCCATGCTCGCGGTCCCCAAGAACCACCTGTCGCGTCTTGCGGCGAACGATCACGTCAGGACACTCCGGAAAGGGGAACTTCCGATCGTAAGAAGCGGCGTCATCGAAATCAATTGGCGCGGCAGCAGGCTAAACTATGCCGATAATGCGGATTGCGCTGCGTTTTTTCAACGAGGACGGCGAAGTGTTACGATCATCCCGGCAGCCCTGCGCGTCGTGACTAACGGTTCTACGCCGATTGTTGTCTAGGAGGATAAAGCTTAGAGCGCGTGAACTTTTTTTAGTGGCATGGACGAACCCGTCCATGTTTTTACCTTGAAACACGGGCGGGTCGCCCGTGCCACGCAAGAAATGCTCTCCGTCTAACCCTGTCATCACGTTATGCGCATTCGTGCCGTCATCCTCCTCGTCCTCCTGCTCGCCGGCGACGCGTGCGCGCAGGGGGAGCGGGCGGCGACGGCGGCGGCGGTGCGCGGGCTGGTGGAGGCCGCGGCGAAGGAGACGATCGCGCCGGGCGTGACCGTCGGCGACCTCCTCGACCAGACCAAAGGACACGACCGGCTGACGAAGGAACTGTCCCGCGCCCAAACCATCGGGGGGACGCGCTGGGTCGGCAACACCGCACAGGTGCGGCTGGAGATCAGCGGGAACCGCGTCGCGCAGGCGCTGGTGAACATCGCCGCCACCCAGCCGAAGAAATCGCCCATCCCCCCCGACGTGCTGGCCGTGAAGTTGAAGGACTGGAACGCGCGCACCTTTTCGGCGACCGGCTCGAGCACCGGGGCGGCCGAGATCGAGCATGCGCGCCCCGGTGGCGAAGCGCCGGCGTGGGCGGGCGTCAGCGACGAGAACCGCCGCGCTGCCGTCGCGGCGGCCAAAAACAACGCCATCGACGCCGCCCTCGCGTCCGTCCGCGACGTCAACCTCCCCAACGGCAAGACGGCCGGCGAGGCGCTGAAGGATCCGGCCGTGCGCGAGAAACTGCACGCGTGGCTCTCGACGCGGCCGGTGACGCAGGTCGAGTTCCGCGACGACTTGACCGTCGCCGTCCAACTCGCGGCCCCGCCTGCGGAGTTCTTTGAAGCGTTCCGCGATGCGCTGCGGTCGGCGGAGCCTGACGCGGCGGCGTGGGAAGCGGTCCGCGACGACTTCCAGCGCCGCCTCGCATCGCCCGCGGGCGTGGCGGCCGTCGGGGGGGCTGCGGCCAAACCGGCGCTGCAACTCCCGTCCCTCCCACCTCCGTGGACCAACCGCCAGATCGAAGCCAAAGGGTCCGCCACCGCCGCGGGATCGAAGCTCAAGTGCGCCCGGTTGGCCGAGGCCCAGGCGGCAAAAATCTTCGCGACGCAGATCGAATCGCTGCCGCTGACCGACGACATGACGATCGGTCAGGCGGCGGAGCGCGACCCGCGCGTCCGCGAAGCGCTGAATCGCGCCGCATCGCGCGGCCGAACCTATAAGGTCGAATACGACTCCGACGGCGGGGCGCGCGTGTGGGTCCAACTCGACCTCCACCACGTCTGGGACGAGCTTCGCGGCGTGCGGTAAATTCGCCATCCCGCATCGCGCCGCCAACAATTGCTCGCCGGGCGCGTGACCGTTTCGACGGCTGATTCGGTGAAAGAGGTTGCCCATGAATCTCACGAATCCACAGGAATGAGAACCGATGCCGATCTACCTCTTTTCCATTCGTGCCAGTTCGTGAAAGTCGGTGCGTCAGTGATATCGGCTGGTCCAGTGAACTGAAGGGAGTTCACCGTGGAATGACCCGTTTGCCACGTAGCCCCGTGAACGTTCGTCGCGGTCTACTGTTGCGCCTTTAATTGCTTCTCCGCCAGTTCCAGCACCGGCTCGATTCCCAACCATTGTAAACAGCTTTGATGCGAGCACCGCCGCGCGTAGCAGGGGCTGCACGGGATGTCGAGGCGCAGGACGGCGTCGTCGCGCCCGTACGGGCCGGTGCGAACCGGGTTCGTCGGGCCGTACATCGTCACCAGCGGCCGACCCAGCGCGGCGGCGATGTGCATCGGGCCGCTGTCGTTGGCGACCACCAGATCGGCGCGGTCGAGCAGGGCGACGAGCTGGCGCAGGTTGGTTTTCCCGACAAGATTCCTCGCCTCCGGAATGCGCACCGCCAGCTCTTCGACATCAACCCCCCCGGCGATAATGACCTCCAACCCAAACCGCTGCTTCAGCGGCGCGACCAGCCGCGCGAACTTCTCCACCGGCCAGCGCTTCGTCGCCCAGTTCGTTCCCGGCAGCAGGACGGCGTACTTCATCCCGGCCGGCACAAGCTTCTCGACGTGCGCACGGTCGCGCTCGTCAACCGCGAACGGGTATTCGATCGGCGACGTCGCCACGCCCAGCGCCGCCAGGATCTTCAGGTAGCGGTCCGTCGCGTGCTGCTCGGTCGTCCCGATCGGCACGCGGTGCGTGTAGAACGTCCACGCGAACTCGCGGGCGCCGGCGAAGCCGACGCGCACGGGGGCTTTCGTCTGCCACGTCATCCAGCCGCTTCGGAAGAGGCCTTGCAGGTCGATCACGAGGTCGAACCGCATGTCGCGCAGCCATTTCCCCAAGCCCAACAATTCCTTGGCCGCCGACGCGCTGCGCCAGGCGCCGGCAAGCCGGCCGCGCTCGAAGCGGATGACGTTTAACCCCGGCAACCCCTCGAGCAGTCCGGCGCAGCCGGGCGTGACAAGCCACGAGATGTCGGCGTCGGGCCAATGGTTGCGCAGCAGGTTCCACACGGGCAGCGTGTGCACGACGTCTCCGATCGCGCTCGGCTTGATGAGCAGGATGCGCCGCGGGGGGTTGGGAAGGGGGATGGTCAATGGGCGCCGTTATACGGGAATCGAAGACGAACGCCGAACATCGAACGCCGAAGCAGGGGATTGCTCGTTCAACGTTCAACGTTCA
>JBBSLV010000501.1:0-3011 GCA_038233535.1 Tepidisphaerales bacterium
GCTGGCGCTGGCGCTCACCGGGAGCGGCGAGGCGCTGGCGCAAGCCACAAGCGACGAACGACTCGACCGGACGGAACGCCGGCTCGACGAGATGGAGAAGCGGTACCAGGCCGAACTGAAGGAGCGCGACCAGAGAATTGCCGAGTTGGAGATGCAGCAAAAACAGCCGGCGACGCGACCGTCGGGGGGGGAATCCCCGCTCGATCAGGCGATCGGCGAGTTGCCCGCGCCCGGCGGCCCCAGCGCCGCCGACGCGGTGTTCCGCGACGCCGCAAGTCGGGGCAGGTTTTCCCGCGCCGGCGGGTCGAGCTTCCGGCTCATCGACATCTCGCTCGACGTCCTTGCCGCGGCCGGCGCTTCGACCGAACGCGACGAGTCGCTGCAAACGCTGCAAGGCGGCGGGCACGATCCGCGCAAGCGCGGATTCACGCTGCAAAACGCCGAGCTTTCCCTCGCCGGCGCCGTCGATCCGTACTTCACGGGCGAGGCCCACCTGATCTACTTCATCGACCCGCTCGAAGGGGAGTCGATCTTCGAGATCGAGGAGGCGTTCCTCACCACGCAGAGCCTGCCCTGGGGGCTTCAGCTCGAAGCCGGTCAGATGTTCACCGAGTTCGGGCGGGTCAACCCGCGGCACCCGCACGCGTGGGATTGGATGGACCAGCCGATCATCAACACGCGCCTGTTCGGCCCGGACGGGCTGCGGCAGACGGGCGTGCGCCTCGGCTGGCTGACGCCGCTCCCGTGGTTCTCCGAGTTCCATTTCGGCATCCAGAACGCCAACGGTGAAACCGCCGCCAGCTTCCTGGCCAACGACGAGTTCTTCGAAGAACGCGCGATCGGCGGGCGCTCGTTCGTCGACCGTGACGTGCGCAGCCTGGAGGATCTGCTCTACCTCGTCCGCTGGGAGAACGGCTTTGACATCAGCCCCGAGTGGAGCGCGAGCATCGGCGTGTCCGCGTTGTTTGGTCCCAACTCCACCGGTCCCGACGGACAAACTTCCATCTACGGAGCCGACCTGGTTCTCAAGTGGAGGCCCGTGCGGAACAACCGCGGCTGGCCGTTCGTCACCTGGCAGTCGGAGGTCATGTACCGGGACTACCGCGCCGACGACTTTGTCGGCGAAGACGTCATCCTGGCGGGCCAGACGCTGGAGGACTACGGCTTCTATACGCAAGTGCTGTACGGGTTCGCCCCGCGCTACCGCGCCGGCGTCCGGTTCGAGTACGCCTCGGGCAGCGGTGAGAGCGTAGGCGGGCGCGAAAACGACCCATTCCGCGATGACCGCTATCGCATCTCGCCGCTGATCGAGTTCCTTCCCTCCGAGTTCTCCCGCGTCCGCCTTCAGTACAACTACGACGACGCCGAACACCTCGAGGCCGGCGACGCCCATTCCGTTTGGGTGGGCTTCGAGTACCTCATCGGATCGCACGCCGCTCACCGCTACTAAACCAAAGGACTCATCATCATGAAACGATTCACCGCACATCGCACGATTCGCGTCTTCCTGAACCTGTTTGTGATCGCGGCGGCATTCTCGGGCGGATCAGTCGTGGCGCAGGACCAGCGCCCGATTCAGGCCTGCGCCACGCTCTCCGATCTGGGGAGCCTGCTGCGCGAAATCGGGGGGGACCAGGTGTCGGTCACCACCTTCACCAGGGGGCCCGAGAACCCGCACTTCATCGAGGCCAAGCCGAGCTTCGTCAAGGCCGCCAGCGAAGCGGACCTGTACGTCATCGGTGGAATGGACATGGAGGTCGGTTACACGTCGGTGATCGTCCAGAACTCCCGCAACGGGAGCATTCTGCCCGGCAACCGAGGCTACGTGGACGCGTCGCGCATCATTGAACCGCTTGGCGTACCCACTGGTCCGGTTAATCGGTCCCAGGGTGACGTGCATGCGGCGGGCAATCCTCACTACCTCCTGGACCCGCTCAACGGGCTGAAGGTGGCGGCGCTGCTGCGCGACAAGCTCACCGAGTTGCGACCGGGGAAGAAAGCATACTTCGAAGGCCGTTATGCTGATTTCCGCGCCCGGCTGGGCGCGGCGATGATGGGCGAGGCGCTGGCCACAAAGTACGAGTTTGAAAAGCTGGCCCTGCTCGCCGAGCACGGCAAGCTCGCCGACTTCCTCAAGAGCCAGAACGAACAGGATCTGCTGGGCGGGTGGCTGGGCGCCATGCTTCCGCACCACGGCACGAAATATGCCGACGAACACGATCTCTGGGTGTACTTCGCCCGCCGCTTCGGTCTGCAAAACATCGGCCACATGGAGCCGGTCCCGGGCGTGCCCCCGACGACCAGGCAGATCGGCATCCTCATCGAGCGGATGCGCGCCGAGCAGGTCGACCTGATCCTGTCCGTCCCGTATTACGACCCCAAACATGCCCGCTTCCTGGCAAGCAAGGCCGGTGCGGAAGTTGCGACGCTGGCCCATCAGGTGGGCGCGCTTCCGGGGGCGGATGACTACATCAGCATGTTCGACGCGAACGTCAACGCGCTGACGGCGGCGCTGGGGGGCGGCTGATGGGTGACGCGAATCCCCTGCTGCGCGCCACCGGGTTGGCCGTTTCCTACGGACGGCGCAGCGTCCTCCGTGACGTGCACCTGGAGATCGGGGAAGGGGAGTTCTGGTTTTTTCTCGGCCCCAACGGCACGGGAAAGACCACGCTTCTTCGCTGCATCCTTGGAATGCTCAAACCCCGGTCAGGCGAGTTGTGGCGTGACCCGTCAATGGCCGGACAAGAGCGGATCGGGTTCGTGCCCCAGCGGTGTGACCTCAACCCGACCCTGCCGACGACGGTGCGGGAATTCGTGCTCATGGGGCTGGTGGGGTTGCGGTGTGACCGAAACGAAAAGCAGGAACGATTGACTTGGGCGCTTGCGAAGGTCGATCTGGACGCCAGGCGCAACGACGACTTCTGGTCCCTGTCCGGCGGACAGCGACAGCGGGCGCTGGTCGCCCGGGCGCTGGTCCGCCGGCCTCGGATGTTGATTCTCGACGAGCCGAC
>JBBSLV010000502.1:0-3009 GCA_038233535.1 Tepidisphaerales bacterium
GCCGTCCGCAACAACGGCGGGGGGATCCATAACCACAACCTGTTCTGGGAAATCCTCAACCCCGCCGGCAAGCAGGGCGACAAGCCGACCGGCAAGCTGGCCGAGGCAATCGACAAAACGTTCGGCAGCTTCGATTCGTTCAAGGAGAAGTTCACCGCCGCCGCCACGACGCGCTTCGGATCGGGTTGGGCGTGGCTGGTGAAGCGCGGGCAGAACATCGAGGTGATCTCGACCGCCAACCAGGACAGCCCGCTGATGGAGGGCGCGTTCCCGATCGTTGGGCTGGACGTGTGGGAGCACGCGTATTACCTGAAATACCAGAACCGCCGCCCGGACTACATCACGGCGTGGTGGAACGTGGTCAACTGGACGATCGCCGAAGAACGATTCAGCCGAGCGCAGTAACCACAGTGGCACGGGCGGTTCGCTGCGACCCGCCCGTGGCGTGTGTACCCACACGCTCGCGGCGCAGCCGCGACAAGCAATTGCGGAGCGAGGTTCTTCGAAAGCAAGGAGGATCGCTCCGCGATTGCCGTATCGGCTGCGCCCGATGTGCGTGACTACACGCATCCATGAGCGAGACGCAGCGAGACGCCCCATGCCACTATCTATGGAGAAATCGTCGAAGCAATCCTTCGCGACGCGGTTGGTGTTCGCGATCGGACTTGCCGTTCTCATCGACGGACCTGCTTGCCGCCGGCATCGGCCGGGCGGGGGGACGGGTGAAAGCGAGGGGGGCGGTGGGATTCGTGGCTTCGGTGTCGGATTGACCCGGCATCCTCGCCCGCGGCGTCGGCAGCAAGCGGCCCGTGCGCGAACCACCGTTCGGTGACATCACCGTGTCCGAGACCGAGTCGGCCGGACCCTGCGGGACCGACGGGCGCGCAGGGCGCGACGTGACGTAGCCGAGGGCGTGAAACATAATCCTCGCCGCACCGACATGAATCGAATCCCCGTCGCCAAGCGTGTGTTTGGTGATGCGCTCCCCGTGCAGCACAACGCCGTTGCGGCTGCCCAGGTCATGGACTTCCCACGCCTCGCCGTTGCGCTCAAAGCGGCAGTGCCGGCGCGACACGCCGGCCTCGTTCACCCACAGGTCGCAATCCGTCGACCGCCCGAGCGTCACCGGGCCGTTCAATTCCTGACGGCACAACTCCTTGCCCTTGATCGTCACGACGAGATAAGCCATGCCTGTACGTCACCTCCGCATATGCACTATACCTCACCAATCCTGACGCGCACCCCACTATTTTCCTTGTCCAACGGAAGGGTTCAGGGTTGAGCGAAGGAGAAACCGTCCCCGTCCCGGTTTTTCTCCGGCTTTCCTGAACCCCGCGCCACGCCACATTACTAGCCACGCCGGAACCTCGCGCACCGAGCCTGTGGCGCGGATCATCCCGGCTTGCCGGATCGATCCTCCCCGCGTACAAGCATCGCAATGCGCCGACTCTTCCTTCGCGACTGTGCCGCCGGTGATGTGATCGAGGACGCCTTCGTTCTCACGAACAAGCAACTGTCCAACACGGTGGGCGGAAAGTTCTACATTAAGGCGTTCGTCCGCGATCGCTCGCTTCAGCTCAACGCGCGCATGTGGAACGCGACGCGCGATATTTTCAGCGCGCTGCCGGAAGCCGGCATCGTGAAGATCCGCGGCCGCATCGAGAACTACCAGGGCAACCTCCAGTTTGTCATCGATCAGATCTGGCCGGCGAAGGACGGGACGTACGAGCTGGGCGACCTCGTCCCGCAGACGACGAAGGACATCGCCCAGATGTGCGGCCGATTGCAGGAAGTGCTCGGCAGTATCCAGAACCGGCACCTTGGCGCGCTCGTGCAGGCGTATCTCGACGACGACAATCTCATGTCGCGCTTCTGCAAGGCGCCGGCGGCCATGAGCTTTCATCACGCGTTCATCGGGGGGCTGCTCGAGCACACGCTCAACGCCATCGAAGTCGCCGACGCCGTCTGCCCGTTCTACCCGGGCCTGAACCGCGACGTGGTGATCGCCGGCATTTTTTTGCATGACATCGCCAAAACCTGGGAGCTGTGCTACGACTGCGCGTTCGGCTACACGGACGGCGGGCAGCTCGTCGGGCACATCGTCAAGAGCGCGATGTGGGTCGATCAGAAGGCGAGGGATGCCGAGAAAGTGCTCGGCGAGCCGGTGCCCCAGGAGCTGATCGACGTGATGCAGCACATCATCCTCAGCCACCATGGCGAATTGACGAACGGTTTTGGTTCCGCGCGCTCGCCCAGCACGCCCGAAGCGTTCGCCGTGCACATGATCGAGAACATGGATGCCAAGTTGATGATGGCCCTGAGCGCCTGCCGCGGCGAGGTTGCCGAGAGCAGCGAGGGGAACTGGACGGAATACATGAAGGCGTTCAGCGCCAAGCTGTACCGTCCGGACGTCGCGCCCGCCGACGCGCAGCACACGCCCGATGCGCCGCCCGCATCGTCGGCTGCGGCCGAGAATGATGCGCCTGCGGAGCCGACGAGGAAGCTGTCGATCACCAACCCGCTGTTTGAGACCGCCCCGCGCCACGGCGACTAGGCTGCAAATTCTGCGTCATACAGCGTTCCCGCCGCGGAGGAAGTATTCCATCAGCTCGTGGCCGCGTTCGATCTTCAGGTCGCTGCTGGCGGCGTTGGCTTCGGAGTAGGGCAGCTTGCGCACGCCCCGGATGCGCGTGCCCGCCATCGCGAACGGCGCGGGGGCGTAGCCGTGCTTGCGCGTGGCGATGTTGGTCGGGTGGTCGGGCATTACGAGGATTCGCCACTCGGAAAACGTCCGCAGCTTTTCAAGCACCGGGCCGACGACGTACCGGTCGATGTGCTCGATCGATTCGACCTTCGTCTTAAAGTCCGCCTGGTGCGACGCCTCGTCGGGGGCTTCCACGTGCGAGAACACGATGTCGTACTGGTCCAAAGCCTCCGCAGTCGCGAGCCCCTGGCCTTCGTAGTCGGTGTCGTGAAAGCTTGTCATGCCTTCGACGGAGAGGTTCGCCC
>JBBSLV010000503.1:0-3003 GCA_038233535.1 Tepidisphaerales bacterium
CCGCCGGTGTAGTTGTCCTCGACGGTGACGATCGTCCCGCCCGAGCGGGCGGCGATGCGCAGAACGTCGTCCGTCTTCAGCGGCAGCGAATAGGCGTCGATCACCGTGGCCTTGCGCCCACTCTTGGCCAGCTCGTCGGCGACGGCCAGGCACTCGTGCACCATGTACCCAGCCGAGACGAAGCACAGATCCTTGCCCTCGCGCAGGACCTTGAATCCGCCGACGGTGAAGTCCGTGTCGTCGGGCTTGTACAGATGCGCCGTCTCGGCGCGGAGCGTGCGCTGGTAGCAGGCGCCGTCGATGTTGGCCATCAGCTCCGTGCAGCGGTAGGTGCTGACGGCATCGGACGGGAAGAAGTACGAGACCGCGCGCCGGCCGGCGTAGTCCTTCACGTGCGCGAAGCTGCGGAAAAACGCGACGTCCGGGAGCGACATCTGACTCGGCCCGTCGGCTGCCAGCGTCACGCCGGCGTGGCTCCCGGTCAGCTTGATGTTCGCGCCGGAGATGATCGCCATCTCGATCTGGTCGTACGCCCGCTCGAAGAACTTGGCGAACGTCGAGACAAACGGAATCTTCCCCGCCGCCGCCATGCCGGCGGCGACGCTCACCATGTTCTGCTCGGCGATCTTGCACTCGAGAAAACGCTCGGGGTACTTCTTATAAAACCACTCGGCGTAGGTGGAGTTCTTGACGTCGGCGTCGAGGCCGACGACCCGATCGCTGGCGGCGCCCAGCGCCACCAGCGCCGCGCCGTACGCCTTGCGCGGGGCGATCGGTTTGTTCGCGGCAAGATCCTTGTCCAGACCGACCATCGCGAGACCCTCTTCCACGCTCGCGATCCTGATGGGCGCGAAGCCCACGGTTGAGCCGTGGGGTTTCGGCGCAGTGACCTTCAACTCCCCGTTGTCCTTGAAGTCCGCGACGCCCAAGTTGCGCGCGGTTGTGTCCAATTCCTCAAAAATCGTTTTCAGCTTGTCCTGCTTCACCGCCGTCCCATGCTTGCCTCCACCCTGTTCGGTGGCGGCGCCCCAGCCCTTGATCGTCCGCGCGATGATCGCGAACGGGCGGTGCCCGTTCTGGATGACGTTCAACTCGCTGAAAGTGCGCAGCAGCTTCTCCGGGTCGTGGCCGTCGACGATGCGCGCGATGAAACCGAACGCCTCGGCCTTCTTCGCCAGCGTCTCGGCGCTCTGCTGCGGGGATACCCAGTCGCTCTGCGCCAGCTCGTTGCAGTTGAAGATGGGGACGACGTTGGTCAGCGCCTGATCGGCGATGAAGTCCATCGCTTCCCAGATCTGCCCCTCGCGCGATTCCCCGTCCCCAATGAGGCAGAAGATGTTCCGCCCCCCCTGTGCGCCCTTGTGCATGCGCGCCGCCGCGCCCAATCCCGCGGCCACGGACAGACCCTGCCCTAGCGAACCGGTCGCCGCGTCGAAAAACGGAACGCCGCACTGCGGGTTGGGATGGCCGTCGATAGGGGAGTCGATCTCGCGCAGGCGCATCGCATCGTCGCGCGTCATGGGCCGCCCGGCGCTGCGATCGCCGGCCTTGCCGATGTCCGTGATCGTACCCCCCAGGTCCGCCAGCGCCGCGTAAATGATGGGCACGGCGTGCCCCTCGCTCAGCACCAGCCGGTCGGCGTTGGGGTTCCACGGATCCTTCGGATCCCATCGCATCACGCGGTACATCAGCACCGCCACGATGTGCGCCAGCGACAGCGCGGTTGACGGATGCCCGCTCCCCGCGCTCGTGGTCATCTCGACCGACAGCTTGCCGAGGTCGATCGCTTTTTTGTCGATGGCGTTGTTCAAGCTCATGTCGTCCTTCCGGTGAATAGAACGGACGATTGTAATCCCCTTCGCGCCGCGCGGGGACGGGGCAAACCCCTTGCTCTGTTCGCCGGATGCGAGGATATTGCTCCGCCTCATGACCACCACAGCCGCCCCCGCCGTCGCCTCGTCCACGAGCGAGTCGTTTCCCATCGACCTTGCCGCCCTCAAGCCGCTGAAGCTCGACCCGGCCAGGCCGACGTTGACCGATGAGCAGCGCGCGACGCTGAACCACAATATCCAGCTCTGCCGCGACGCCATCGTCTTCTTCACCGCCGTCGCCGACACCAAGGGCCTCGGCGGACATACCGGCGGGGCATACGACACCATCCCCGAGGTGCTCATCATCCGCGCCTTCATCGAAAACAACGCACCAATCGTCCCCATCTTCTTCGATGAAGCCGGCCATCGCGTCGCCACGCAGTACCTGCTCAGCGTGCTCGAAGGGGATATGCCCGCCGAAAAGCTGCTCCACTATCGCGAATATCATCAGCACCTCCCCGGTCACCCCGAGCGCAACATGACCCCCGGCGTGAAGTTCAGCTCCGGCCGGCTGGGGCATATCTGGGCGATGTGCAACGGCGTGGCCATGGCCAACCCCGGCAAGGCCGTGTTCATGCTGGGCTCGGATGGGGCGCAAATGGAAGGCGACGACGCCGAAGCCGCCCGCTTGTCCGTCGCGAAGCAGGTCAACATGAAGGTCCTCGTCGACGACAACAACGTCACGATCGCCGGTCATCCCAAGGAGTATCTGCCCGGCTTCAGCGTGACCAACACGCTTCGGGGCCACGGCATGATGGTCAATGAAGTCGACGGCGAAGACGTCGACGCGCTCTATGGCGCCGTCGCGAGGGCTTTCGCGAACGACGGGCCGGTCGCGGTGGTCGTGAAGCGCAAGATGGCGCCCGGCATCGACGGGTTGGAGGGTCACACCCACGCGCACGAATCCATCAAGGCCGACAAGGCCATCGCTTATCTCGAAAAGCGCGGCCGAACCGAGGCCGCGAATTACCTCAAGACCGTGAAGGGCGAGAAGAGCACGTACGTCTACAAGGGCAGCAAAGGCGCGGGCAAGAACCGCGATGACTTCGGCAAGATCGTCAACGCGATCCTCGACAAGATGAGCCCCGAAGACCGCATCGCAAAGGTGCGCGTCTTCGACAACGACCTCGAA
>JBBSLV010000504.1:0-3000 GCA_038233535.1 Tepidisphaerales bacterium
GGCAAGGAGAACGGCCGGCTGCGCATCGCGATCCACGACCCGCTGGATCTGGGGATGCTCGACATCCTTCGCTTCCGCTTGAGCGGAAAGGAAATCCGCACGGTCCTGGCGCCCAAGGGCCGGATCAAGAACATCCTCGACGAGCTGTTCAACACGACGGCGTCGAACACGATCGACAAGACGATGGATCGCACGATCGACCGGTTGCGCGATTCGCTGGACAAGTCGCTCGATAAATCGATGGACAAGTCGGTGGACCGCTCGATTGACAAGTCGATCGACATCGCCGGCATGGGCGAGGACGCCAAGGACGACGCGACGCAGGCGCCGATGATCAAGCTCGTGCAGGCGATGATCGCCGAGGCCGTGCGCAACCGCGCGAGCGATATTCACATCGAGCCGATGAAGGACCGCGTTCGCGTGCGCTATCGCATCGACGGCGAGTGTGTCGAGCGCGACCGCATCCCGCTGAAGATGAAGGGACCGCTGATCTCGCGATTGAAGATCATGGCCGGCATCGACATCGCCGAGAAGCGGCTTCCGCAGGACGGGCGCATCAAGCTGACGGTGGACAAAGCCAACGTTGACTTTCGCGTCAGCACGCTGCCGGCGTATCACGGGGAATCGGTCGTGCTGCGTATTCTGCGCCCCGACAGCGTCCGCATCGGCGTGCAGAACCTTGGGTTCGAGGAAGAGGACTACAAGGCGTTCACGAAGATCATCCGCCGACCGAACGGCATCTTCCTGGTGACGGGCCCGACCGGCTCGGGCAAGACGACGACGCTGTATGGAGCGCTCAATGAACTGAACCGCCCGGACAAGAAGATCATCACCGCCGAGGATCCCGTCGAATACAACTTCGCCGGGATCAACCAGTGCCAGGTGCGCGAGGCGATCCAACTGACGTTCGCGAAGATTCTGCGATCGATGCTGCGTCAGGCGCCGAACATTATTCTGGTCGGCGAAATTCGCGATTTGGAAGTGGCGGAAGTCGCCATCCAGGCGGCGTTGACCGGTCACTTGGTGTTCAGCACGCTGCACACGAACGACGCCCCGGGCGCGATCACGCGGTTGATCGACATGGGCGTCAAGCCGTTCCTGGTCGCCAGCTCGATCCAGGCCGTCATGGGCCAGCGCCTCATCCGCGTCTTGTGCCCCAAGTGCAAGCAGCCGGACAAGGAACCGGACCCGATGTGGCTGAAGCTGGCGGGCATCACCGCCAACGACATCAAGGACCGCACGCTCTACAAGCCGCGCGGGTGCGACTTCTGCACCGGCACGGGCTTCCGCGGGCGCATCGGCATCTTCGAGATGATGGTGATGAACAACGAGATCCGCACCCTCGCCTTCGAACGCGCCCCCACCAACCGCATCCGCAAGGCCGCGCTGGCCGGGGGCATGAAGAGCCTCCTCCAGGACGGCCGGCTGAAGATCCTCGCCGGCACGACCACTGCGGAGGAGATCGTGAAGGTGGCGCAAGTCGAGGGTGTCATTACGAGTTGATCGAGAGGAATCACTTGTCACTGGTCAAGGACAAGAGACTCCGCGGGGGCTTTCCTCCCTGACCAATGACGAATGACCAGTGACCAGTGACTAACCGGAAGTGACGTATGGCAAGCACCATTCAGATTGACCGTCTTCTGGAAACCACCGTCCGCCGCAGCGCGTCGGACTTGCACCTGGCCGTCGGGAAACCGCCGACGTTGCGCATGCACGGGCATTTGCGCGAATTGCAGACCAAGGTGCTCGACTCCGAAGACACGACCGCGCTGATGAAGTCCATCACGCCGGAGCGCATCCAGCAGGAATACGAGGAAAGCGGCTCCGGCGACTTCGGGTTCGCCTACGGCGAAGAGGCGCGCTTTCGCGTCGCCATCTTCAAGCAGAAGGGGAACTGCTCGCTGGTGTTGCGTCGTATCCCCAACAAGATTCTCTCGTTCGAGCAGATCGGATTGCCGGAAATGGCCCGCCAGATCTGCCGCCGCCCGCGCGGGATCTTCCTGGTCACCGGGCCGACCGGATCGGGCAAGACGACGACGCTGGCGACGATGATCAACTACATCAACGAGAACTTCGATCGTCACATCATCACGATGGAAGACCCGATTGAGTATTACCACCCGCACAAGAAGTCAGTCGTCGTGCAGCGCGAGGTGGGGGTGGACGTGCCGAGCTTCTCCGAGGCGCTGCGCCGCGCGCTGCGTCAGGATCCGGACGTCATGCTGGTCGGTGAGATGCGCGATCTGGCGACGATCAGCTCGGCCATCACCGCCGCCGAAACGGGCCACCTGGTGTTCGGGACGCTGCACACCTCGGGCGCCGCCTCGACGATTAACCGCATCATCGACGCGTTCCCCACCGACCAGCAGGAGCAGGTCCGCGTGCAGTTGGCCGGCAACCTGATCGCCGTGCTCAGCCAGGCGCTGTGCCCGCGCGTCGACACGGACGGGATGCTTGCGGCGTACGAGTTCATGTACGTGACGCCGGGCATTCAGAACCTGATCCGCGAGAACAAGAGCTTCCGCATCGACTCGGAAATTCAGACAGGCAAGCGATTCGGGATGCAGTTGCTCGACGACAACCTGTGGATGAACTTCCAGGCGGGCAAGATCAGCGCCGAGGAAGCAATCGACAAGAGCAAAAATCCCGGGCAGATGGTCGACCGCATGCAGCGCGCGGGAGTCATGCTCGGGCAGGTGGACGACGCCCTCAAGGCCGAAGCCTCCTCCGAGGGGACAAGCGGAGCGGCGGCGAGTCCGGCGGGTGGAGGAGACGAGAAGGCCCAGCAGGCCGCCGCCTCGCGGGCACGCATGCAGGCGCTGGCGGGGAAGAAGTAGGGGAATTTGCCTTTTGCGATTGCGGATTTGCGGTTGAAAGACGGGAACACCCTCGTCTTTTGCATTTCAATCGCAAATCGCCATCGCAAACCGAAATTCATCTTTGACTGAGGATCTGATATGTCACGAGCAACCCCCCCGGCGCCGAACAACCCCGCAGGCA
>JBBSLV010000505.1:0-2995 GCA_038233535.1 Tepidisphaerales bacterium
CAACGGGCGTTCGACGATGCGTTCGACGATTTTTTCGATCACCTTGGTGTGGACCGCATCCAGGTTGTCGGATGACACGGAACCCGTGCTCTGACCCGCGTGCTGAAGCCCGCTCGCCACTTGCGAAGCGACTTCGTCGCGCGCGGCGTCGATTGCGTCAGGGTCTTCTCCGTCCGTCGACTTGTCCAGATCCTCATCGCTCTTGATGTTGAGCGGTTGGGAAAGCTTGGATCCGTCTCGGTACAGCGCATTCGCTTTCAGACCGAGCTCCCAACTGAGCTGGTAGCTCTGCTTGATCTCCTCGACGGTGGCCTCGTTGGGGAGGTTGATGGTCTTGGAGATCGCGCCGCTGATGAACGGTTGGGCGGCGGCCATCATGCGGATGTGGCCTTCGACGGGGATGAACCGTTTTCCGGTCCTGCCGCACTTGTTGGCGCAGTCGAAGACGGGGAGGTGTTCGGACTTGAGGTGCGGAGCGCCTTCGATCGTGCCGTTGCCGCAGATGACGGCGCTGGCCTCGTCGATCTGCTTTCTCGTGAAGCCGAGCCTGCGGAGCAGGTTGAAACCGGGGGCCTGCCACTCCGATTCGGGAATGTCCAGCCGCTTCAGGAAGTCCGCGCCGAGGGTCCAGGCGCTGAACGCGAACGACAGCTCGAACTGACTGGGCAGGGACGACTCGATCTTCTCCAGCTCGTCTTCCGTGAAGCCGGCGAGCTTCAGCGTCTCGACATTGACGTGCGGCGCGCCGTGCAGGGTGAGGCCGCCCAGCACGAACTTGATGATGTCGTGGACCTGTTCGGGCGAGTAGCCCAGGTTGTGCAGCGCGGGCTGAAGCCCCTGGTTGGCGATCTTGAAGTACCCGCCGCCGGCGAGTTTTTTGAACTTCACCAGTGCGAAGTCGGGCTCGACGCCGGTGGTGTCGCAGTCCATGAGGAGGCCAATGGTGCCGGTGGGAGCGATGACGGTCGTCTGGGCGTTGCGGTAGCCGTGGCGCTCGCCCAGAAGCAGCGCGCGGTCCCAGCATTCGCGGGAGGCTTCGAGGAGGGACTTGGACGCGAGGGGATCGGACGCGCTGAACTGGCGACCGTCGATGCCAACGGGCTGGATGTCGAGGGTCTCGTAGGAACCCAGCCCCTTGTTGGCGGCGGCGTTGTGGGTGACGTCATACGCAGCCCGACGGTGGTTGCGGATCACGCGGAGCATGTCGGACTTGTTCTCGTCATAGCCGGGGAACGTGCCCAGCTCGCGGGCCATTTCCGCGCTGGTCGCATAGCTCTCCCCGGTGAGGATGGCCGTGAGGGCGGCGCAGATGGCGCGGCCCTTCTCGCTGTCGTACGGAATTCCCGCCTGCATGAGCATGGCGCCCAGATTGGCGTAGCCGAGGCCCAGCGTGCGGAACTTGTAGCTGAGGCGCGCGATCTCCTCGCTGGGGAAGCTGGCCATGAGCACGGAAACTTCGAGCACGATCGTCCAGATGCGGGCGCCGTGCTTGTACGCCTCGACGTCGAACCGGCGGCTGTCGGGGTCGAAGAACGTGAGGACGTTCAGGCTCGCGAGGTTGCAGGCGGTGTCGTCGAGAAACATGTACTCCGAGCAGTTGTGCACGGTGACGCCGTTGGCGACGAAACTGCTGGTGATCGGCTCGGTGAGGTCGAAGACCTGCTGGCGACCGACGTGGGTCAACGCCGCAACGTGATCGTAGTTGGCGCGGGAAACCCACGGCTGAGCCATGGGCTTGTCAGCGTCGCGCGAGATCGCGAAGGAACTCGCATGCGCAAGCTGCTCGAGCTTCGTGCCCGGCAGGAGACCGACGTGTTGAGCAAAAAAGCGGAGACTCCCTGAATCGATACGCAAGCCGTGGCGTCTGGTTGATGCGTCGACGCGCCCGGTGCCGGAGGCAGAGCCTCCAGTGTCGGAGGCCAGGCCTCCGCTGCGCGTCCCTGGTTGCGTGGGGGCGACCGGTCGATCAGGGAGTGCTCCGCCGGCGATGGCTCCGCCTTCGCTTGAATCGTGAGAAGTCAGTGCCGAGTGATGAATACTGAGTGCTGGGTTGGGAGAAATCAGGGCGCTTTGGATGCCGAAACCGAGGAGGATCAGCTGCACGTCCTGAAGCAGGCCGATGCTCTCGCTCGTCAATTCCAGCGTGTTGTTGGCGACAACCGCGTCGGCGGTGAACAGGGCGCGGAGCAGGTGCTTCTGCGCCGCGAGCCCCGCGGTGAATGCTTCGTCGCTGAGGCGGCGCTGCTGGCCGGATTCGGTGCGGACGAACGCTTTCAGCCGGCTGATGAGCCGGCGGTTGGTCAGCGTGGCGGTCGCGGTGTCGCCGTTGTCTTGGTCCTCCGCGTCCTGCGTGTTGACCATCAGCGCGTTGACGTAATCGTCGGCGTACTGCCGGTCCGACCAGTTCTCCTGAATGTAGCGCGAGAACTGCTCGGCGATCTCGTGGCTGGGCAAACAGGCGTCCAGGTGCAACGCGGCGGCGTCGTTGTTGGCATCGGAGAGGAAGAGCCCCAGCAGTTGGAAGAACTTCTGGTCCTGCGGCTCGCCGACTTCCTTGACGGCCGCGGGCTTGCCGGGGAGGCGGACTTCGTCATCCGGCGTGAGATCCTTCGCCTCGACCCACCCGCGCTGTCGCGTCCAGATCTTGTGGTTGGCGGTCAATTTCACCGTGTATCCGCCGGCGGTGCGAAGCTCGTAGACGTCCTGCACGGTGGTGGGGAACGCGCCGTCGGTGACGTGGATCTCCTGCTCGTGCAGGTTGGTGACGACGCGGCTGGGCAGGTGGATCATCTGGTCGATGCGTCGCCAGATGCCGCCGGGCGTGAGGATGCGCGTGTCGCCGGTGACGCAGGGGTTGCTCGCGTTGATCCGGCCGGACTTCGGGCAGGTGTGCCACTGGTTGATCGTGTCGTCATATTGCACGCCCGGGTCCGCGCAGCGCCAAGCGGCGTAGGCGATCTGGTCCCACAGCGCGCGGGCCTTCATCGTCCTGGCG
>JBBSLV010000506.1:0-2966 GCA_038233535.1 Tepidisphaerales bacterium
AACGTGGTGACGGGCGTGCACGGGCCGAACGTGGTGAAGGCGTTTGTCCTTAAGCCCGAATGACGAAACCCGAAGCCCGAATGACGAAGGGCATCTTTCGGGTTTCGTCATTCGTCATTCATTCGGATTTCGGGTTTCGTCATTCAGATTTACTTCGCGAGAATCAGCTCGCACCCCGCGTCGCGCACCAGCTTCTGGTGCTCGCGGCTGAGTTTTGCGTCGCTCACCACCACGTCGATCTCTTCGATTCCGCACAGCTTCGCCAGCGCCTGCTGGCCGAACTTTCCGGAGTCGACGAGCAGCACGACCTTCTGGGCCTGCTCCATCATGCGTCGTTCACTCTGCACGAGCAGCAGGTTCTGGTTGTACAGCGAGCCCTCGTGCACGCCGGCGACGCTGAAGAACATCGTCTGGGTGTGGATGGTGGCCAGGACGCTCTCGGCGGTCGGTCCGAGGAGCACGCCGTAGCGCGGGTCGGTGAGGCCGCCGGTGAGCACGAGCTCGACGTTTTCGTCGTTGGTGAAGAGGTTGGCGATGGGCAGGGAGTTGGTGACGATCTGGAGGGGCTGGCCGATCAGCTCTTCGGCGAGGTTGAACGTCGTGGTCCCGCCGTCGAGGAGGATGGTTTCGCCGGGACGGACGAGCTGTTTCGCGGCCTGCGCGATGGCGCGCTTGGCGTCGAGCTGATAGCCCATGCGCTGGTCGAACGCGTAGGGGCGGGTGGGGGCCGTGCCGTCGCCGACCCAGATCACCCCGCCGTGCGTGCGGCGGACGACGCCATCCGTGACCAGCGCTTCCACGTCACGCCGCACGGTCGACTGCGACACGCGCAGCTCCGCCGCGAGCGAGTCGAGATCGCTCATCCCGCGCCGCTGGAGCAGCTCCTTCAGCCGGGATTGCCGCTCGGGGATGAGCATGAAGCGAGTCACTTACGCTGGTTCTCTCGTCGCGCTCCTGTCATCCTGAGGTACTCCGAAGGATCTCCCGCAGCCGGACGCCAGAGTTCGTTCGGTGTCCCTCAGGATGACGATTCCACGTCAGTTCCCATTGTTGCCGACGACGTCGCCTGCGATTCGCTGTCGCGCGAACGCGACCTTCTGGGCGGAGTTCATCTTCTTGAAATCGGGCGACCCATCACCGTTCAGGGGGAAGACGACCGTCTTCGCCGGCGCCGCCGCTTGCGGCTTCGTCGGCGAGGCGGGCTTCGACGTCATAACCTGCTTCGCTTGTCGCGTCGTTCCCGCCAACGACACGCTGCTCCCCGTCCCCGCGTAGCTCGTGGCCGTCGTCGTCAGCTCCATGTCGTCCTTCAGCGCGCGGTACGGCTTGATGTTCAGCTTCTGCAACTCCCCGTGATACGCGCGAACAGCTTCGTCGGCCTTCACCTGCCCGTTGGCGATCGCGTGCAGTGTGCGGACGAACGTGAGCTGGTGCTCGCTGTTGTTGATCTTTCGACCGAACAGCGCGGCGCGGGCGCCGTACTTTCTCGCTTCCTCCAGCAGCTTGAAAGCGTCGTGCGTCGTGCCGCTCGATCCCCCGAGGATGCCGGGGACCAGATGAGGGTCGTAGCTGACCAGCTCCTCCATCGCCTTGGGTCCGTGGTACGCGATTTTGAGGAACACCGGCCGCCCGCTGCGCGGGACGCCGGCGAGCGTGCGGACGATCAGATCGTTGATGAACCGCCCCAGATCCTGCGGGCAGGCGCCGCCGCAGGCGTTGGGGTCGAACACTTCGAGGAAGTGCCGGAACCCCTTCTGCTCGGCCTCGATGCGGAATTCCTTGTAGGCCGTGACAGTCGGGTAGTCGAGCGCGACGGAGTTGTTTGGCGTGATCGAATACAACCCGAGGTTCGCGCCGCGGCGGCGCTCAACGGGCGTTGGATCGATCTTCCCGCTCTGGATCTGCTCGATCGTCGCCGTGCGGACCGGCCGCGACGGCTCGGCGGCGTAGGTGCCGCCGGTCATCAGGTGAATGTCCGTCGTGTCGTTGGCGCGCACGGCGGGGGTGATGGCGGAGCTGTCGAACAACCGCTCGTCGATCGTCAGCACTTCGCTCGTGCTGGCCGACATCAGCATGATGTCCACCAGCCCCTGGCGGACGATCTCGCGCATCTGATCGCGGTAGTCGGCCAGCGAGCGGATCTTCCCCGTGACCGCGTCCTTCCCCGGCGCGGCCAGACCGGCGGCCATGTCCGCGTCCTTGGCGTCAGCGAGAATAAAATCGCGCGAACCGCCGGGGTCCGCATGAATGTTGGCGAGTTTGTGGTCGAGTGACTTCATAAAAACTTCTTCACCACGGAGTGCACGGAGGGCACGGAGAAGAACCAAAATTCATCTGTTCCCCCTCCGTGATCTCCGGGTGCTCCGTGGTGATCTTTTCCTACTTTTGAACCTGTGCATACGTCGCATCCAGCGCCTTGGCGCTTTGCTGCATGGCTGACTCTTCGCGCGGCCAGAGTTCGATCTCGTGGCGGCTGATGACGCCCTTGCGCCCGATCAGCGTCGGGACGCTCGTGCACGTGTGGCGGATGCCGTATTCGCCGGCCAACTGGCTGCTGATCGGGAGGAGCTTCGGCTGGTTCAGCGCGATCGGATGAATGACTTCAGCAATCGTAAGACCCACCGCCCAGCCCGCGCCGCCCTTGAGTTTGATCGCTTCGGCGCCGCTGGTTTTCGTGCGCCCGAAGACGCGCTCCTGGACCGTGCCGTTGAAGCCGGGGAGCTTGATCAGCGGCATCCCGCCGACGGTGGCGCTCGACCAGATGGGCACCATGCTGTCGCCGTGCTCGCCAAGGATCAGCGCTTTGATCTGGCTGGGCGGGAGGCCAGTCTCCAGCGCGATCAGCGAACGGAAACGGGCGGTGTCGAGCTGCGTACCCAACCCGATGACTTTTGACGGATCCCATTTGAGCGTGTCGATCGCGAGGCGCGTGAGGATGTCCACGGGATTGGAGACGACGAAGATGA
>JBBSLV010000507.1:0-2963 GCA_038233535.1 Tepidisphaerales bacterium
GGCGCCCTCGCCTACATCAACGGCGCGATCACCCTGATCTGGGCCAAGCGCACGATCCTCGCCAGCGGGGGGGCGGGGCAGCTATATCGCGAGAGCACGAATCCGCCCATCGCCACTGCCGACGGGCACGCGATGGCGTACCGGGCCGGGGCGGCGATGCAGGACATGGAGATGGTGCAGTTCCACCCGACGACGCTGTACGTCGCCGGCTCCAGCCGCGCGCTTATTACTGAAGCGGTTCGCGGCGAAGGCGCGTATCTCGTCGACCGCACGGGGCACCGGTTCATGTTCGACTACCACACAGACGGCGAGCTCGCCCCGCGCGACGTTGTCAGCCGGTCGATCGTGGAGCAGATACGCAAAACGAATTTCACGCACGTCTTCCTCGACGCCCGCCACATGGCCAGGACTGAATTCCGCGAGCGCTTTCCGCAGCTGGCGAAGCTGGTCGATCAGTTCGAGATCGACCCGTCGAAGGATCTGATCCCGATTCACCCGGCGGCGCATTACATGATCGGGGGGGTGGACGTCGACGACATGGGACGTTCGAGCCTGAGCGGCTTGTACGCGGTGGGAGAGGCCAGCTGCTCGGGGCTGCATGGCGCGAACCGGCTGGGCAGCAACTCACTGCTGGAAGGCCTCGCGTTCGGCGCCCGCGCGGGTGGAGACGCGGCCCGCGCGTCGAAGCAAGACGCTGCGAAGTTCCCGCTGACGCTCGAGGCCAGCGTCGCGCCGTCAACGAAAACGGAACTCGACATCGCGGACGTGAAGAGCAGCCTCCGCAGCGTGATGTGGCGCAACGTCGGTATCGAGCGCAGCGGGGAGCGGCTCATGGAGACGCGCGAGATCATCTCCTTCTGGGGCCGCTACGTGATGGACAAGACATTTGACCCGATCGCCCTGGGGCCGGCGGCGGTGGCGGGGTGGGAGCTTCAGAACATGCTCGTCGTCTGCCACTTGATCGCGACGGCGGCCCTGACGCGCACCGAATCGCGCGGCGCGCACTTTCGCACGGATTTCCCGCTGCGCGACGACGCCCATTGGCGCCGCCATTTGTTGTGGACGCGGGCGGATGAGCAACCGGTGTCGGAGCCGGTCAGGTAATCGTTATCCAACATCATGGACGTTCAGCACTTTATCCGCCGATTCGAACCAGGCGTAGGTCAGGTCGCCGTCGGGGGCGAGGGTGGAGGCGAGGTAGCGGCCGCCGCCGGTTTCGACGGTCGAGTGGGTCCATCCGTCGAACCCCCCGCGGAAGCGGTGCAGTTCGTTCACCTGGCGATTGAAGTACAGCACATTGGCCTGCCCGTTGGCGTCGAACACGAGGCGGTTGTACAACCCCACCGCGCCGCGGCTGGCGAGGCGCTGCGTCTGCCATTGCCCGTCGTTCAGCCGGGCGAATTTCAGGTCGGCGGGGTGGGCGTCGTAGTAGCTGATGTTCGGGCGGCTCTGGGCGTCGAAGGCCAGCGACATCCACGACACGCCTTTTGTCGTCGTGTCCACGGCGTTCTTCGCCCACCCCCCGCCGGCGGTTTGGATGATGTAGCGCAGATGGCCCGTAGACGTGTTGTCGTACGCGACGGCGATGCGGCCGTTGCCGGCGATGGCCATTGTCGTGTGACGACCGACGTCGTTTGCCGAGTCGATCGTCTTAACGACCCAGTTGGCGCCGTCGTGCCGCGCCAGGCGCAGATCCCCGGAATTGGCGCCGGAACTCTTGTGGTAGTAGCTGATGACGGGATTGCCCTCGTGGTCAAAGGCGAGCGAGGGGTAGAGGCCGGTGATGCCGCGCCAATCGATGAGCGAGACGACCCAGTCGTCGCCGTCGAAGCGGGCGAACTTCAGGTCGCCGACGCTGGCGTCGAAATACGCGACGGCGGGACGGCCGTTCTCGTCGAGCGCCATCGACGAGTAGTTGCCGAGGTCTGCGTCGCTGGAGTCGATGATTTGCGTCTGCGACCATCCGCCGTCGGTGGCGCGGACGACGTGCTCGAGCGTGCGCTTGGCCGCATGATAGTAGACGACGTGGAGCACGCCGTTCTCGTCGTATGCAAGCGAGCTGTCGTTGCCGTCGGTGACGAGCGCGTCGGAAGAGCCAAGCGAGCCGCCCTTGCGGTCGTAGGTGAGCTCCAGCGCTTGCTCGAGGTGAAGGCGCTGGTAGGTGAGGTCGGTGGTGGCGCCGAATTCGTCGTCGCCGTCGATCGTGTCGATGGCGCTGACGCGCAGGATCGAGTGGATGTCCGGGACGCGGAGGCTCGCGTCGGCTTGGCGCATCAGCGCCACCGTGCCGGCGACGACCGGGGCGGCGTAGCTCGTGCCGCTGGCGAAGCGAAAATCGCCGGTGGTCGCGTCGCCGTCGCTCAGCGCGGTGGTGGCGACGTCGGCGCCGGGGGCGAGCAGGTCGAGCTGGTCGGACCGCTCCGTGAACTCCGCGATCGTGCCGAACTCGTCGACGGCGCCGACGGAGTAGACGTTGGGGTCGGCCGCAGGGTATTGAATGCCGGGGGCGCCGGCGACGCCGTTGTTGCCGCTGGAGGCGACGATGAAGACGCCGGCATCCTTCAGGGTTCGCAGCTCGTCGCCGAAGATAGGCGAGATTTCGGCGTCGGCGAACGTCCCGTAGCCGAAGGAGATGTTGACGATCGTGATGCCCAGCGACTTGCGCTCGGCGATGACCCACTGAAGGGCCTCCTCGATGCGATCGTCGGGGACGGGCTCGTTGGAGTCGTCGATGCGCAGCGCCACGAGGTTGGCTTCGGGCGCGATGCCGCGGTAGGTGCGTCCGCGGAAAACGAACTCATCAGCCGCGATGACGCCGGCGACGCCCGTGCCGTGCCCGTAGGTGTCCATCGGGTCGTTGTCGCGGGCGACAAAGTCGTGCCCGGCGCCCACTGTGTTGCCGGCCCCCAAACCCCCCCCCCCGGCGGGGGGGGTGTTGGGGCTCCCCCTGGGGCTGGCGGGAC
>JBBSLV010000508.1:0-2959 GCA_038233535.1 Tepidisphaerales bacterium
GCACACGGGAATGGCCGTGTATCCGATCCTGGACGCGGTGCACGTGGCGCGCACGCTTCGGAACGTCCCCGAGCAACTGCGGCGCGATCTCGAGGAAGCGATCGCTCCCGCGCTACAGAGCATCGCCGTCCACGGCGACGGTTGGCGCGACGGCCCGGGCGACGGCGAAGGCCACTACGTCATGCTCGGCGAGGAACCATCGTTGGAAGGCAGGCCGCAGCCGGGCAACCGCCTCAGCGCGATGGGCCGGGCGCTGTGGAGCGCGTATCGGGTGACGAAGGATGAAAAATACCGCGCCCGCGCGCTGGCGCTCGGGCACTACATCAAGCGGCGGCTGCCGATCGCCGAAAGCGGCGCGTACGTCTGGCCGTACTGGCTGCCCGTTTCGCCCGTCAGCACGACGCAGCCGGCCGACCCGAACGGGCGCTACGAAGACACCTCGCACGGCAGCCTGACGATGTCGTTCCCGCTCATGCTCGGTGAAGACGGGGAAGTCTTCACGCGCGAGGATCTCGCGCGCTTCGGCAAAACCGTGGAATTCGGCGTGGCGCGCCTGAACAACGGCATCCTGTTGGGGGACGTCGCCGGCTCGACCGATTCGCCCCTCGCCCACCTGGGCCACCCCGCGAACTGGCTGCAACTTGCGCCGCACGCGCCGGCCGTGCGGAACGGCATCGTCCCGTTCTACCTGCGGTACAAGCCGACGCCGGGGCCTTCGGAGCTGGCGTATCTGATCCGATTTGGGGCGGGCGGGTAGCTGCTGCACCGTCAGTGCTGACGCAACCAGTAATCACGAAAGGATCGCAGCCTCGGAAGCGACTCCCGATCCTTCTGGCGGTTCGCGGCTTCCTTGCTGGCGATGATGTCGTCGGGATGACACACCGGAAAACCCTCGACATCAACGCGGCGTCCCCAGGCGTCGTCGAATCGCTCGATGCCGTCCGGCGCGAATACGAGGTCAAGGTCGAACGGACCGTTCTTCATCTGAATAAAATCCTTGCCCCGCTCAATTTCCGCAGCCTGCGGGGCGGTCAGTGCAAATCCGAGCTCGCGCAACGCTTCCAGGAGGCGCAGGCCGTTCTGCGGCGACCTCTCGACGAACAGGTCGGCGTCCTGCGTGGTGTCGGGAAAACCGAGCAGAATCGCGCCCGATTTCCCGATGAAGAGGTATCGCACCGCGTGACGCTGGAATGCGCCCAAAATCGTGCGTTTTGCGTTGTACTTCGACTTAAAGGGGCCGACCGGTGGGGGCGGGGTATCTTGGCTTTTGCACAAATCGTTTCAATTGAACGCCGCTGCCATTCCCGCGACCGTCCCGCCCGCAACTATCAATCCCCTTGGCGCGTCCATATCATGTCGCCCGCTCTGGAGGAGCTTATAGACATGGTTGGACGTGGAATGATTGGATTTGCCGTGCTGGTGTATGCGGCCGTGCTTGGGTGCGTGATCTGGCCGGGCAACGCACCGGCCGAGCGCGCCAGCGCATCGAACGTGCCCTCGCGCGCGATTGGCACCAGCAGCGCCGTCAAGGGGGTGCTGCCTTTCCGCGGGGCGGCCATGCAGATCCAGCGGGTCGACTGGACCGACGAATACAAGAAAAGCATCGACGAGATCGCCGCGATCGGGCTCGACACCGTCTCGTTCGTCGTTGACACGCGGATGGAGAACGGCACGAGCAATCGCATCTACCTCGATCTTCGGATGACCCCCAGCCCCGAGATGCTCGGCACCTTGATAGATCATGCGAAATCGAAGGGGTTGCGCGTCGTGCTCATGCCCATCGTCCTGCTCGACAACCCGATCGGCAATCAGTGGCGCGGCACGATCGAACCGGACGGCAAGGGCGGCGGATGGGACGAGTGGTTCACTAGCTACCGGCAGATGATCACCCACTTCGCCTGGATCGCCGAGGGGCACAAGGTCGACGTTCTTGTCGTGGGCTCAGAGCTGGTCACCACCGAGAACAAGCACGAGCAGTGGTCGCGCACGATCAGCGCCGTGCGCAAGGTCTTCAGCGGCATGCTGACCTACTCGTCGAACTGGGACCACTACACCGCCGTCCCGTTTTGGGACGAGCTGGACCTGATCGCGATGAACAGCTACTGGAAGCTGGGGGACAACCGCGAAGTCCCGGTCGAAGAGATCGAGCGGCGGTGGAAGGACATTCAGCAGGACTTGCTCCGGTTCCAGCGTGAGGTGGATAAGCCGCTGATGTTTCTGGAGGTCGGCTGGTGCAGCCTGGGCAACGCCGCCCACGAGCCGTGGGACTACACGCAGACGGACGAACCGCTCGACCTCGAACTGCAACGGAAACTGTATGAGGGGTTCTTCCGCAGTTGGCACGGCCACCCGCAGTTCGGCGGCTTCATGATCTGGGAATGGACCCCCGGCGAAGGCGACGACGACGACAAGGGTTATACCCCCGAAGGCAAGCCCGCCGAGAAAGTCTTGCGCGAATGGGTCGCCAAACCGCGGTGGGAAGTGAAGTAATCAGGAGTTGCCGGTGGGTAGTTGCCAGTTGCCAGTGAACGGCGAGCAGCTTCTTTACTGGCAGCTCACAACCAACAACTGGCAACTATGGAACTCGTTCAAACCCGTTACCGCACCCACACCTGCGGCCAACTGCGCATCGCCGACGTCGGCAAGGAAGTGAAGCTCGCCGGCTGGGTGAACGTCTACCGCGACTTCGGCAAGCTCGTGTTCATCGATTTGCGCGACCGCGACGGCCTTACGCAACTGGTGTTCGACGTCGACCTATGCGGCCAGGCCACGCATGACCTCGCGCGCTCGATGCGGTCGGAATGGGTGATCAGCGTCGCCGGCGTCGTCACGCCGCGCGGGGAGGGGCTGACGAACACCAAGCTGACGACGGGCGAAGTCGAGGTGCGGGTGAAGTCGCTGGAAGTGCTGAGCAGCTCCCCCCATCCCCCGTTCGTGCCGGATGAGGCCGAGTCGGTGA
>JBBSLV010000509.1:0-2947 GCA_038233535.1 Tepidisphaerales bacterium
CGCTGGAGTCGCCAGGCGTGCCTGCTGACGGACGGGCTTTTCGTGCACACCCACCGTCTCGCCGATGAGCTGACGCGGTTTCTTGGCCGCGGTGCGAGGGGGGGCGCAATCCCGCCCATCAGCATCATGCCGCATGGGGTATGGACGGTGAACGATGCGGATAACCTTCCCCCGCTTCAACAGCGGCTGAACGAAAAGAAGGTCCTGTTCTTCGGCACGATCCGCCGGAACAAGGGGCTGGATTTGCTCCTCCGCGCCGCGCTGCGGCTGCCGGGGTACAGCATCACGATCGCCGGCTACGTGCTCGAGCATGATTACTTCCGCGACGAGGTGCTGCCGCTGATCGACCAGGTTCGCGCCGCGGGCGTGCGCGTGGACCTGATCGACCGGTTCGTGTCGGACGAGGAGGCGGGGCAGCTATTCCGCACGCACGGGGCGCTGGTCCTGCCCTACACGCCGCAGTTCGCGGCCCAGAGCGGCGTGGTGTTCATGGCGCTGGCGTATGAGCTACCGGTTATTGCCAGCGAGGTGGGCGGTCTGCGGGATCTGTTCAGCGAGTTCCGGATCGGGACGACGTTCACTGAGCACACGCCCGCCGCGCTGACCGCCGCCGTGGACGCGCTGCACGCCAAAGACGACGCGACGGAACTGCTCGGACAGATCCGGGCCGCGAAGAATCGCTTCTCCTGGGAGGCGGCCGCGCAGGCGACGCTCCTGGGGTACGCCAAGGCCCAACGGAAACAATCGACGGAAACCCATGACTGCCGCGTTGCAACAACCCCTGCGTGCTGAGGCGGCCCTGATCGGGCCCGGCTTCAGGACGGCGTCCCGCGCCGGCGACAAACTCGCCGCGCTGGCGGCATGCGCCCTGGGTTTCTTCGGCTTCATGCCGTACCCCGCGATCAACCTGGGCAACACGTCGGCTCTCCAGATCGGCAACATCCTCACGCTGCTGATGCTCGCGCCGTTGGTCGGCGCGATCAGCCTGTGGCGCCGGCCGCTGCACGTGTATCCGTTGCTGATGATTCCCATCGGCACCTCGCTGCTGTTCGTCGCGGCGACGGGCGGGGGCGACGACGTGTCGCTGGGCATGAAGTTCGCCGTGGCGTGGGGCATTTCCTGCCTCGCGTTGCCGGCCACGCAGCTGTACGCCCCGCGCTACAGCCTCGAGCTGCTGGGCGGGATTGCCGCCGCGATGGTCGTGCACGTGCTCGTCGGGCTCTGGCAGTTCCACAGCTTCCAGTCCGACAGTTTTCCCCTCGTCGAGCTGTACGTGAACCAGTCGTTCCTCAGCGTGCAGGACAACGTCAACACCATCGCCCGCTACATCAAGCGCCCGTTCGGCGTGTTTCCCGAACCATCGGCGATGAGCAGTTCGCTCGCGCCGTGGGTGCTGCTGTTCGCGTCGCACTTCCTCGGCCTTGTCCAGTTCACGCGCCACCCCTCGCGCCGCCAGGAGCTGCTGTTCGCGGCCGCGGGGACGGGCGGACTGCTGCTGATCATCCTCTCGCGCTCCGGGCACGCGGCCATCACGCTCGCGGCGCTGCTGGCGCTCGTGGCGGTCTGGGCGCTGCGAATCAAGGCCAAACCACAGAACCACCTGCTCGCCATCGTTGTGGCGGCCGTGGTGCTGCCCTTCGTCATCACGCTGGCGGCCAACATGCTCAGGGACCGCGTCGGCGGAAGCTCGCAACTGGGCAACAGCTCATGGGAGGACCGCACACACTCGCTGCTCATCGGCTTTGGCCTGCTCACCGACGGCGGCCCCGGCACGGCGCTGTTCGGTGTGGGCCTGGGCCTCAGCTCCCCGGCGTTGCAGGAAATGGCCAACCTCGAAGCGGTGTGGAGCGTGCTGCTGAGCTACATCTACGAAGCGGGGTTGATCGGGATCCTCGCCGTCGCGTGGATCGGATGGACGCTGCTGCGGACGTGGAGGATGTCCCGGTGCAGCCTCGCGTTCGCCGCCATCACCTTCGTGTGGCTGGTGGGGATCACGGTCACGACCAGCTACTCGCAGCTCCTGCCGATCTGGATCGCACTAGGCTGGCTGACGGTCTGGCCGAGCGTGTGCGAACCGACGAAACCATCCACGCGTGTTGACGGAGGTATATCGTGATGAGCATTGCCGTGAACATTTCGCGGAACCGGACCGGCTTGTGGGGACTTTTCCGCAAGTCCGGCGTCGGCAAGTCCGCTATCCGCGTCGTGAGGCGGGCGATCGACGCGATCGTCGAGACGTACCTCAGAATCGATACAACCGGAAACACCACCGAGCGCGGCGGCGGGATTCACGGGGATTCCAATCATTATGAGCCCCTCGACTACCCGCTGCTCCGCCGGTGCGTAAAGGCGCTGGAGCTACGGACCGAAGATGTGGTGTACGAGATCGGCTGCGGGATGGGCCGACCCCTGGCAATGTTCGCGCGCCGCCCGATCGCGAAGTGCGTGGGCGTTGAGCTGTCGCAGCTCCTGGCGAACCGGGCGAAGGAGAACATGCGGACGCTGCGCGGCATCCGCGCCGGAACCGTCGAAGTGACGGCGAGCGACGCGGTGCTGGTCGATTACTCCGACGGCACTGCGTTCTACATCTTCAACTCCTTCGGCCCCACGACCCTCGCCGCCGTGCTGGAGCGCATCCGCGCCGGCACGATCGATCGGCCGCGCAGAGTCCGCATCATCTATGTCAACCCCCTCCACGAGGACGTGTTCGAGTCAAGCGGGTGGCTGCGGCGAACGAAGCGCGTGAAATCGCGGCTGTTCCGGATGCAGGGCAGCGTGTGGGAACGACAGAGTCAGTAGTCAGTAGTCAGTAGGCAGCGGGCAGTAGGCAGACAAGACGAGGACGGGACCGCGTGTTCTTTTCTGCCTACTGCCTACTGAGAGACACGAGTATGAACCGGCACGAAACAACAGTCGGCCTGCTATACCCCGGCGAGATGGGCGCAAG
>JBBSLV010000510.1:0-2922 GCA_038233535.1 Tepidisphaerales bacterium
GACGTCGCGCAGCACGAGCAGCACCCCCCCGGCGGCGGTGGGCGTGACCATCGCCTGGTACACGAGGCGCTGCCCGTCGCGCGTCAACCGGATCTCGCGCGGGTCGTGAATGTGAGGCTCGGGCGCCGGGTTCGTCGTTGGCGCGGTCAAGCGCTCCAGCAGGTCGGTGACGGATGCCTCGTTGACGACCGCGTCGACGGTTCGGCCGACCGCCTGCTCCGCCGTGAGCTGGAGCAGCGCCGCCGCCGGCGCGTTCATCAGAAGGATGCGGCGGTGGGCGTCGGTGACGAGGAACGGGTCGGGCAGCGTGTCGACCAGCGCCGCGAGGTCCGCGCGCTGGTCGCGCAGGTCGGCCAGCTGCTTTTGCGCCTGCGCCGCGACGACGTTGAGCCTTCCGGAGAAAAATCGCAGATCTTCCGCGCCGGCCGGGGTGGCGCGGACGTCCCACTCCCCCGCCGCCATCCGCTGTGCCGTCGCCGCCAGCGCGCGCACCGGATTGATCCACTGCCGCAGGAGCACCCCCGCCAGCACCCCCGTCGCCAGCAGCGCGCACACGACGCCCGCGGCGAGCACCGTCCACGCCGGCGTGCGCAAATCGGCCCAGTAGCGCGCGGAATAGCTCAGGCGGACCACGGTGCCGCCGGGGTTTGTTGGATCGAGCAGCTTGGCGACGTACACCGATCCTTCGCGGATCGTACGGCTGGTCCGCACGTCGCTGCCCGACTGCCCCTCCCGCGCCGCGAGCACCTCCGGCCGAGCGTTATGGTTCTCCATCGCATGGGCACTGCCGTGGGTGTCGAAGAACACGCGCCCGTCGCCCGCGATCAACGTCACGCGCGTCTGGAGCGCGTCGGCGGCGCTGCGCAGCTGCGCTTCCCGGTGCGCCGAAATTGTTTCGCCGCTCCCCGCGATCCACTGCCGCATCAGCGCGGTGAGGTTGTCCAGCTCGCGAATCTGCTCGACGCGCACGGCCCGCTGCCCCGCCCAATAGATCGCGACGCCGCAGATCCCCACGATCAGCGCCATGATCAGTGCAAACGGAAGCAGCAGCCGGAGCAGGAAGGGGCGGGGGGTCATGAAGAGGTGTCGGAGTAGGGAGTGTCGGGGTGTCGGAGTATACCTCGCCTGCCGACGCGCGTCGTCGGGACGCGCGGTGCGAAGAGACACCCGCTACTCCGACATCTCTTCCTCCGGCGTTTCCTGCAACCGATACCCCACCCCGCGCACCGTGCGCACCAGCCAGTGCGCAGTGCCCAGCTTCCTGCGGATGGCCGTCACGTGCACGTCGATGGCGCGGTCGGTGACGAACACGTCCGTGCCCATCGCCTTGGTCATCAACTGGTCGCGCGTCAGCACGCGCCCGCGCGCGTTCATCAGCGCGGTGAGGAGCTTGAACTCCGTCAGCGTCAGACGGGCCGCCTCCCCGTCGATCGACACCTCGTGCTTCGACGTATCGATGGTGAGCGGCCCGGCCTTGAGAATGCCGGACGCGCCGCCGTCGGCGGACGTTTGCTCGCTGCGCCGCAGGATCGTCCTCAGGCGCGCGAGCAGGATCTTCATGCTGAACGGCTTGGTGACGTAGTCGTCGGCCCCGAGGGTCAACCCGACGATGATGTCGGTCTCCTCGCCCTTGGCGGTGAGCATGATGATCGGCGTCTGCGCGGTCCGCGCGTCGGCCTTCAATCGCCGGGCGACTTCGGTCCCGTCGATGCCGGGGAGCATGAGGTCGAGGATCACCAGGTCAGGCACGTGCTTCTGCGCTAGCGTGATCGCTTCCGTGCCGTCCAGCGCGCAGATCACGTTGTAGCCATTGCGCTGGAGGTTGTAGGTGATCAGGTCGACGATGTCCTTCTCATCATCGACGACAAGGATGGTCCGCTTTTTCGTTGAGGATGACGACGATTGCGTCTGCCCTGCGCCGGATGCGTTTCGCGATTCGTTGCGGGTCATGTCCGTTCTCCCACGACTCAACAGAGGATTGCTCAGCATGCTCATTTGTCGCCTACTGCATCCCCGGATCGCAAACCGGTCAAGGCGTTAGCGCCGCCTTCATATTAACCTTGCGCCTGCCTTGCACGGCATGGCGGCCCGCGCCATGATCGACGACACATGAAGATTTACACCAAGGCCGGCGACGACGGCTCGACGGGGCTCATCGGGGGGCAGCGCGTCCGCAAGAGCGACGAGCGCATCGACTGCGTCGGCGCGGTCGACGAAGTGAACGGTTCGCTGGGCTGGTGCGCCGCGAGCGGGGACGCCGGCCTTACGGACCTGATCCGCCCGATCCAGAACGACCTGTTCGTGATCGGTTCCCATCTCGCCCTCCCCAACGGCGCCACGGCCGGCGCATCGTTGCCCGTGTTGGACGAATCGATCGTCTCGCGATTGGAAATGGAGATCGACGCCGCCGAGCACGATCTCCTTCCGCTGCGGAACTTCATCCTGCCCGGCGGGACCGAAGCCGCGGCGCGGCTGCACCTGGCGCGGACGGTCTGCCGCCGCGCGGAGCGGCGGATCGTCGGCTTCGCGCTGGACCAGGCCGTCCCGGTCGTCATCCTGACGTACCTCAATCGGCTCAGCGACTGGTTGTTCGTCCAGGCCAGACACGCCAACCACCGCGCGGGGGTGGCGGACGTGCCGTGGGAGAAGTGAACGCCGCTTGCGGCTTCGCGGACGAACCGGCGCGGAAGACAATCCGATCCACGCGACCTGATCCGCCAAGCCGCGAGCGGAAGAATCGAATGACCACGACTGTCCAGCACGACGCCGATCCATGGGATGAGGCGCATCGTCCTTCTCCCGCGCCCACGGGCCCGTGGATCGGGTTCATGACCTGGCTGAATCTGCTGTTCGCGCACTGGCCCATCACGCCGGCAACTCTGCGCGAGCGCGTTCCGCCGCCGTTGGAATTGGACACGTTTA
>JBBSLV010000511.1:0-2921 GCA_038233535.1 Tepidisphaerales bacterium
CCCCGCGACGCCGAGCCGCCGCGGGGGGGTACGATGTCTGGGGCGATTCCCACACCGGATCCGTCAGCGCGTATGGGACGTTTGATCAGAACGGCAACGTGACCGAGTTGAATGAGACGGTCTTTGCCGAGTCATCCCACGGTGCGCGCGGCGGTCGATGGCAGACCCTCTCTTCATCCTCGCTTAAGCGGTCCGATCGCTTCTCCGATGGCAACGGTGAGTTCAAAACGCTCGGCTTCCGCGTAGCAAGCATCCCTGAGCCAGTTGGGATGTCGTTCATGCTGATGAGCGGGATCACGTTGCTGCGACGCCGGCGATCCGCGGCGGAACGACGTCATTCGCATTCCGAATCGCGCATGTTAACATAGCGAGGATGCGGACGCTCAAGCTGATCGGCCACGTCGACGAACGACACCGGTTGTCGGCGGACGTGCCTGCGCACGTCGCGCCGGGACCCGTGGAGGTCGAGCTTTGCCTGCCGTCGGACGCGGAGGACGACGCGGGTGAGGCGTGGGTCAGCGGGGTGGCGGCCGAGTGGGCGGCTGAACTGGCAGACCCGCGAGAGGACATTTACACGCTCGATGATGGGGAGCCGATCGATGCTTCCCGGTGACATCTGCCTTGCCCACTTTCCCTTCGGTGATGTTCCCGGAATGAAGCTTCGCCCCGTGTTGGTACTCACGCAGCCGGTCGGCGCCATTCCCGAAGTCTTGGTCGCATATGTTTCTTCGGTCGTGCCGAAAAACGCGCTGCCTTCGGATCTCCTCATTGATCCGCAGCGCCCGGAGCATGCCGGCACTAAACTGAGAACGATCTCCGTGCTGCGGCTCCACAAGCTGGCCACCATTCATGCGCGCAGCGTCGTGCGTCGTCTTGGCACGTTGTCGCCCGCGATGACGGAACAAGTGAAGCATGCGCTTCGGCTTCTGCTGGACCTGTGATGCATCGGCAGGCAGCGACGTTTCAATCGGCATGCCGCTCACGCGGACTCCGCTGGCATGATCAGCCGCGAGAATGTCGCGACCGTTTGTTCCAGCACGGCGGCATCAACGCGACCCTTGATCCTGGCATGACGCCCGCGCCAATCCACGCACTTGATCTGATCGGCGATGACGCCGCTGGTGTCGTCCACCTTCACGGTGAATGGCCAACCCTTGTGGCCGGGAACGGTCGGTCGGCGGGTCACCACACTTCCCTCCCAACCGGCCCGGCCCAATCGACGAGTTCCGGCCGGCTGTTGCGATCAAGCCCGCGAAGCATTTTCCCAAGCGTCGGCACGATGACCGGACGGACCACGATGCGGTTGCGCTCGGCAACGACCTCCCCCCGCGTCCCCTCGTACAGCCGCGCCTGTCGGGCGAGATGCTTGGGGATGCGAATCCCAAGGCTATTGCCCCATTTCTGAACCGTGGTGCTCATGCGGATCCTTCTGGCATAGTGTCTACTAAAGGATATATTTTGGCCTGAACCTGGCAATGTTTTCGCCGCAGACCATCCGATAAGGGTGGAAGGCGCACGACGCCTTCGGCTCGACCCCGTGACCTTCGAGATCACCACCACCCGCCACTTCTCCGCCGCCCATCAGCTCGTGCTGTACGATGGGTCGCTCGAGCCGCTGCACGGGCACAACTGGATGGTGCGCGTCGCGGTCACCGCGCTGAAGCTCGATTCGATCGGCGTCGTGATGGATTTCCACGAGTTGGAGCGGCTCGTCGACGCGATCGTCGTCCCCATGCACAACCGCCACCTTAACGACGTCGAGCCGTTCAAATCCGAGTTGAACCCCTCTGCGGAGAACGTGGCCTTGCACGTCGGGCGGTCCCTTTCGTCCTCCTTGCCCGCTGCCGTCACGTTGCGGTCCGTGACCGTCTGGGAGACGCCGGAGAACTCGGCTGCCTATTATCCGTAACGAGTTATGCGCGTTCGCGCGGGATTGAACGTCGATTGACCGGGCGTAACCGGCGAAATACGATTTAACCAACCGCTAACGTTTTGACGTTCTTCGGCGGAAAAAAGTGGGCACCCCAATGAAGTGTGACAACTGCAACAAGACCGCCACCGTCCACCTGACCGAGATCAAGCACGGCAAGAAGATCGAAAAGCACCTCTGCGAGCAGTGCGCCGCCCAGAATGAGGGGCTTCCGGTCAAGAGCCACACCCCCATCAATGAGCTGCTCACCAACTTCGTCATGGCCCACAGCGGGCTTCAGAAGGAAACCAGCCACGCCTGCGAGACCTGCGGCGTCACCTGGGCCGAGTTCCGCCAGGGCGGGCTGTTCGGCTGCGCCAACGACTACCAGGCATTCGAGAAAGACCTCACCCCGCTGCTCCAGCGGGCGCACGAGGGCGCGACGCACCACGTCGGCAAAGTCCCCACCCGCCGCGGCGGAACCGGCGTCCCGATGAAGCGGCAGGTTGACCTGGCCAAGCTCCGCAAGGAACTGGCCAAGGCCGTTGAAGCGGAAGACTACGAACGGGCGGCGAAGCTGCGCGATCAGATCCGGCAAGCAGAAGGATGAAGAGCGGGCAGCGGGCAGCGGGCAGCGGGCAGTCAATGCCTCCTGCCTACTGCCCGCTGCCTCCTGCCTACTATGAAGTTATCTGACCTGACCAATCACGCCGGCGAATGGCTTCGCGGCTCCGGGCCGATGAGCGAAATCGTCATCTCGTCGCGCATCCGGTTGGCGCGCAACATCGCCGGCTTTCCGTTTTTGTCCAAGTGCTCGCGGGCGCAGCGAACCCAGCTCGAGAAGCGCACGCGCGAGACGATTCTCGACGCCCAGCTCGCGCCGCAGACGCTCTACGTTGACCTCGACGCCGCCCCCGAGGTTGATCGCCAGTTGCTCGTCGAGCGCCACCTCATCAGCAAGCCCCACGCCGCCGCCGAGGGCGCCCGCGGCGTCGCGGTGGGTGAGAACGAG
>JBBSLV010000512.1:0-2916 GCA_038233535.1 Tepidisphaerales bacterium
CGAGCTCGAAGAGGTCTACTGGGCGCAGGTCCAGTCGATGGAGGACGTGCGAATCCAGGAAGAGCTGCTCAACGACACGCTGGAGACAGCGAAGCTGCTGTTCAAGCGGCGCTTTCAGGACGTGACGCGCGTGCAGATCTCGCAGGCGAACGCGTCGGTGGAGATTCGCCGGGCGGGTCTGATCCGCGCCCGCGCCCGGGTGCGCGACCTGTCCGATGAGCTGAAGCGACGAATGAACGATCCCGGAATCCCGGTGACCGGCGCCACGCTGCTCCTGCCGGCGAACGACCCGCTTCAGCTACCGGTGCGCTTCACGCTGGAAGACCAGATCGCGACGGGGCTGGAAAACCGGTTGGAGCTCGGGCAGCAGCAGCTGCGCATTGACTCGACATACATCGCGGCCCGCGTGGCCAAACAAAATCTGCTGCCGCAGTTGAACGTTACGGCCGGAATTGCCGCTCTCGGCGTCAGTGATGATTTGGAAAGCGGCAACCTGGGCAGCGCTTCTGAGAACCAGGCGGACTTCGACAACATCAGCTACGCGGTGGGGTTGCAGTTCGAGATTCCCATCGGCAACCGCGCCGCCCGCGCGGGCTATCGGCGCAGCCGGCTTCAGCAGGAGCAGGCGATCACGCAGTACGCGGCGCTGATCGATCAGGTGGCGTTCGAGATCAAGCAGTCGCTGCGCGAGATCGAGACGACGTGGGAGGAGATGGTCGCGACGCGGCAGGCCGTGTTCGCCAACGAAGACGCGCTGTACGCCCTGCGCCAGCGCGAGGAGGCGAACGAACCGCTGACGCCGGAGTTCGTTGACCGCAAGCTGAACCAGCAGGAGCGGCTGGCCGAAGCCCGCCGAGCCCGCGCCGCCGCCGTCTCCAACTACAACAACGCCATCGCCCGGCTGGAGCTGCGCAAAGGCACGCTGCTCCGCTACAACAACGTGATCATGGAAGAGGCGGGGGTTCAGCTGGCGGGCGGGAAATAAGCTCCAATGCATAAATCCCAGGTTCCCAACAAGGGGAAAAGGGAAAGACGGAAAATGGGCGGGCGATCACCGCTTTATCTTCATTTCCGTTCGTCGTTTGCCTGGAATTTGGAGCTTGGAAATTTCCTCGGGTAAACTATCCCCGTGCTCACCCTCCTCGTTCTACAGGGTCCAGACAAAGGCCGGCGCTATGAGCTGCCGGATGCGCCGGCGCTGGTCGGCCGGGATAGCCGCCAGCTCCCGCTGACGGACAACACGGTGAGCCGGCGTCATGCGGAGCTGATTCCCGGGCCCGACAACTGGATCCTTCGCGATCTGGGCAGTTCCAACGGGACATATATCAACGGCACGCGCGTGACGCACCGCTACGCGCTGAAGCTCGGGGACCAGATCCGCGTCGGGCGCACGCTGATGGTCTTCGGCGCCCAGCCCGGCATCAGCCGCGCGCGGGGCGGCGATGTCACGCTCTCGGGCGAAGAGGCGGGCATGGAAGCCTCGATCATGCAGACCGTCGCGAGCAACGACGACAGCATGGTCCTCGCCGTCCCCGAGCCCGCGGCGGCGGCGATGACCAACCTCAAGCTGCTCTACCAGCTTGGCGCGTCGCTGGGCAGCAGCTTTGACGTCGATAACGTCCTCGAGGTCGTCATGGATCTCGTGTTCGAGCACGTCAAGGCCGACCACGGCATGATCCTGCTCATCGACGAGAAGAGCGACGAGCTGATTCCCAAGGTCGTTCGCACCCGCGACGAGGCCGACGCGAAAGATGCGAAGGACGCGAAGGAGAAGGCCGATGGGTCCAGCGATGACACCGCGTCGGGCCTGCGCGTCCCCGACGGCAACAAAATTCATGCGTCGCGCACGATCGTGAACCACGTCATCACCACCGGCGAAGGCGTGCTGTCGGCCAACGCGATGACCGATCAGCGGTTCAACAAAAGTAAGAGCGTCCACGACCTGGGAATCCGATCCTCGCTGTGCGTCCCGATCCGCGCCCGCAAGCTCGACGGCAAGAGCGGGGACGAGATCATCGGCGTGATCTACATCGACAGCTCGGTCAAGAACTACACCTACGCCCCCGACCAGCTCCGCCTGCTCACCGCCATCGGATTGCAGGCGGGCATGGCTACCCAGAATGCGAAACTCTACGCGCAGGGGCTTCAGGCCGAGCGCTTGGCGGCGGTGGGGGAGACGACGGCGGCGCTGTCGCACTCGATCAAGAACATCCTCCAGGCGCTGCGCGGCGGGGCGGACGTCGTCGAAATGGGCCTCCGCTCGACGAACGTCACGCAGGCGACGAAGGGCTGGCGGATCGTCGATCGCAATCTGGAGAAGATCTACAACCTCACGATGAACCTCCTCGCCTACTCCAAGCCGCGCGAGCCGAAGCTCGAGCCGGTCAACCCGAAGAAGCTCATCGAGGAATGTTTGGAGCTGATCGCGTCACAGGCCAACGAGAAGGGCGTGATGGCCGTCGCGGATGTGGACGTCGATCACCCCGCCATGCCGCTCGACCCCGACGGCATGCACCAGGTGATCATGAACCTGCTGAGCAACGCGCTCGACGCCGTCGAGCCGCGCAAGGGGTTGATCCGCGTCGTCTGCCGCTACGACGCCGAGGGCAAGTCGAGCGTCATTGAAGTGATCGACAACGGCAGCGGCATCCCCCCGGCGATGATGAAGCACATGTTCGAGCTGTTCCACTCCACCAAGGGCAACCGCGGCACGGGACTGGGGTTGGCCGTCACGAAGAAGATCGTCGACGAGCACGAAGGCTCGATCACCGTGAAGAGTAACCCGGGGGAGGGGACGACGTTCACGGTTCGGCTGCCGGTATACCACGAAACGCTGGGCGACCCGTCGCGCACGCATGGGCCGGCTCGTTGAGGAGGGAGTGGTGGAGGCGTGGGGTGGTGGAGTAAGACGAGCAC
>JBBSLV010000513.1:0-2910 GCA_038233535.1 Tepidisphaerales bacterium
AGGGAGTCGATCGCCGGGTTCGTCACCTGCGCAAAGCGCTGGCGGAAGTAGCTTGCCAGCGGCCGCGGCTTCTCCGAGAGCACCGCCAGCGGCGCGTCGTCACCCATCGACCAGGTCGGTTCCTTCGTCTCGCCCGCCATCGGCTGGACAATCAACCGCAATTCTTCGGCGGTGTAGCCGAACGCCCGTTGAATCGCCACGACGCCGGGATCGGGTTTGACGCGGCCATTCGTCCGCGCACCTTCAACAGGCGCTGTCGGGCTCTCCGGCACCGGCTCCGGTTCCGCGCCATCGAGCTGAACCCGGTTGGCGGCCAACCACGCACCGTACGGCGCTCCACCAGCGACTTCAGCTTTCAGATCATCGTTTCGCAACACCACCCCGCGGCGGGTGTCGACCACGATCATCTGCCCAGGTCCAAGCCGGCCTTTTTCGACCACCGTCGACTGATCAATCGCGACCGTTCCCGCTTCGGAACCGGCGACCAACAGTCCATCGCTCGTGATGGCGTAGCGCAGTGGCCGCAATCCGTTCCGGTCCAGCGTCGCCCCGGCAAGCACGCCGTCACTGAAGGCCAGGGCGGCCGGCCCGTCCCACTGCTCAATCATCCCGGCGTGGAAATCGTAGAAGGCGCGCAGTTCCGACGGCATCTCCGGCAACTGCTCCCACGGCTCGGGCACGAGCATCATCAACGCGTGCGGCAGTGAGCGGCCGCCATGGTGGAGCAGCCCCACGACATCGTCGAGACTGAGCGAATCGCTTCCCGACCAGCTGACCACCGGCCGCAGGGCGTCGACCCCGGTCCCGTCGGCAAACGCCAACTCTGGCGCCCGCGCCTCCATCCAACTCCGGTTCCCCTGAATCGTGTTGATCTCGCCGTTGTGGGCCAGAAAACGAAACGGCTGGGCCAGCGCCCAGGTCGGAAAGGTGTTGGTCGAGTAGCGCTGGTGAAAGAGCGCGATCGCGCTCTCGTACGCCGGGTTGCGCAGATCGGCATAGAAGGCTGCCAAGTCCCTCGGCAAGCAGAAGCCCTTGTAAATCAGGGTCCGGGCCGAGCAGGAGACGACGAAAAGATCGATGTTCTGCCGTTCAGCAGTCCGCTCCGCGCCTTTTCGAGCCAGGAACAGTTTCCGCTCAAAGGTCTCCTCGTCACACCCCTCCGGGCGGCGAATCATCAATTGCTCAATTCGCGGCATGGTCGCGACCGCCGTCGGGCCGAGGACGTCAGGATCAACCGGCACCTCGCGCCAGCCGAGCGCCGTCAAGCCCGCCGCGTCGAAGGCCGCTTCCAGTGCTCGCCGTCCCGCGGCGGCGGCGGCGGCGTCCCTCGGCAGAAACACCATCGCGACACCAAGTTCCCCGGTCGCCAGCGGTTGTTGTCCAAGCCGTTCCAGGTCCGCCGCGAACAGCGCCGTTGGAATCTGTGTCAGCAGACCTGCGCCATCCCCGGTCCGCTCATCGGCACCGACGCCACCCCGGTGAGTCAGATTGACGACACCGGACAACGCGCGTTCCACGATGTCGCGGGACGGTCGCCCCGCGATGTCGACGACCAGACCGACGCCGCAGGCATCGCGCTCGTAGCTCGGATGGTAGAGGGGCGCCTGGTCGACACCAATTCTTCGGAGGGAGGACGTGATCACAGCGAGTCCTTTCTGGCAGTGAGACGGCTATCGGAGCAGGAGTTCATACAGCTTGCTCGTCGCGGGCATACGCATGAACCCGACGCGTCTGCAGTGACAGGACATTGGGCGTACGTCTGGAAGGTAGCCGAACTATGCAGCGGTCAGATCGCACGTGGTGGGTTTTGCCGAATAGCAACACCCATCCAGCGCGACCGTCGGTCGCCGACCAGATCACAATCAAACCACCACGGCGTTGTGGAGTTTCGATTTTAATGGGCGGGGCGATGAAACGTAAGGCGACGAAACCACGAATTCACTGGCATCGTCTTGGGCGTTGCGCCTAAAACGCGGAGTGGTTCTGGTGCGGGTTGCACGGCGCCTTTGACTATTCCCTCCTGAATGTCAGCAGAGTCAACTACCCGGGCAGCCGCAGCACACGACCTATCGCCGCAACCCGATGTTCCCACGTTCTCCGGCGACCTCGGCCGATGTTCTGACCAATACCTAGACAACATGCAGGAGTCTTGCGCTACACCGTGCAACAGTAGCGTCCAAGGGTCCAACAATTGAAGAGCTGAGACCTCGCAACGACCCACCGTTTGTGCTCCAACACTGGACCGCAGTGAGAGGCGTTGCACACATCGGATCATGGGGTGATTCATTCCCAGATTGTCGCGATTTTGTAGCAAATAGTTGGTTGAGGAGGATCAATTCAGCGTCTGTCGCGTGAACGTCAAGACGCCCGAACGCCGGTCGCGTCCGGTGACTCACGGTCGGGACGGCAATCGCGCCGGACTGGTTCCCGAAAGTCGGTCTATCTATGACTTAACGTTCGCGAGATGACAATGATCAGGAGATACCCATGTCCCTCCGACGGCCCGCCGCCACCGCGGCCCTCTTAGTCCTTTCACTCCTTCTCGTCCTAGGCGGCAGTACCGCCTATGCAGCGAGGAACACCCGCTTGGTCACTGTTACCCGCGAAAACATGCGTGGGTGAGAATTTATCGACGATCTGAACGAAGTTGCGGGGACAGGTCGAATGGTCAATGGCCCCGACAGTGCGCCACGGGGTGAAGATAGTGCTCGACTCAAGATTCAAGACGCGGGAGACCGGCAGATGCTCCAGCGCCCGCTCGGCGGCGGCCAAAAGCTACGGCGCATCAACACCATCCGCTATAGTACATATCGCGAGGCGGGCGGCGACGCATTGGCGATCTCGTTCAATTTCAACGTCGACCACGACATTACCGATGAAAATACGAAGTGGCAGGGTCGCCTGGTGTAT
>JBBSLV010000514.1:0-2900 GCA_038233535.1 Tepidisphaerales bacterium
ATCGGCACTGATCAGCGGAATCTGCTCGACCAGCGCCTGAGCGGCCAGCAAGCGATCGAACGGACCCTTGTGATGCCACGGGAGCGAAGTGAGCCTGCTGGTGTGCCGGAGTTCGATTGGAAGGATGGTGATGTCGTTGTCGCGCCCGTCGCCGTTTGCCAGAATTCCTCGTACGAGCGATTCAGCCGATACTTGCCGACGCTGATTTTGATGGCGATCTCCCAGTGGCTGGCCGGGCTGATGACAACGGTGTTATGCGAATCCTCAATCGTAGATTTCGCGACACTGCTGAGCCGTACGTCGCCGAGCACGAACCAGAGAAAGAGGTGCGTGTCCAGCAGCACCGTCACGGCATATAATCCTTGAATTCTTCGAGAATGACCTCGTCGTCGTCATCGAGAATCTCGATCATGCCTTTGCAAGTGCCGCTCTGACGGCTCGATGTCGGACCATCCGGCACGATCCGCGCCACCGGCTTGTCATTGTCAGTCAACACGATCTCATCCCCCGGCGCCAGCGCCTGGATCAGCCCGCGCAGTTGGGATGAAGCCTGATCGATTGGGATGGTGCGTGACATGGCTCTACGATTATATCCGCTGCTGAACGAATCGCGCCATCAACAGCGTCCAACGAGAAGCAAGGATCCTGGATGCTTTACGGCTGTATGATGTGTTGAACGCCTATGTCTATCCCACCCGAACAAGTGACTCTTGTCTGCCCGGCGTGCCAGAAGGCGTTCGAGACGTGGCATCGCCGGTCGATGAATCTGCAACTGGATGATTTTGATGAGGACTACATCCGATCGGCGACGGTAAAGACATGCCCGCACTGCGGAGTCGAGATCCAGTTGAGCGCGTTGGTTGTGGGGCGCGATGGCGTCTGGCGTTTTGGAGCCGGCGAGGGAACAGAATCCGCACAACCCACAGCCTTCAGGCGCTATGATGAGAACACCGACGCTCTGGACTTCGACATTGACTACAACAATGCCGAAACCGCCGCAATTCACGCACTCGCAAATCAAAATGCCCAAGTCGACATCAACCTTTTACGAAGGATGTCACTTTGGAAGCTCGACCGGATTCTGGACGTTCCCAGCGAAACCATCAAACGGCTCCAGGCAATCGCAACCGACCCCCACCTTCACACGGGGTCAGCGGAAGTGCGAGCGCTGATCGAGAAGCTTGTCGAGTGTGCAGGCGTCGGTGTGCCGATGGCGAGCACCATTCTGAAATTCATAAGGCCCGACGTCTTTCCGATCATCGACGTTCGTGCCTACCGCGCGCTATACGGCAGGAAGCTGTACTGGCGTCAGGGCGCGGTCGAACGCAACATCGACCTTTACCTCAGCTATGCGTCCGATGTCCGCCGCATCAGCAAGTCAACGGGTCGGCCGCTGCGCGACGTCGATGAGCAGCTGTACTGCTTCGACCTCAAGCACAACGGCCGGATCTGACTTCCATTACCGATTCTCGTAATGACTCAACTCCTCCGCCAACGCCTTCGGCGTGACGATGCGCAACTCCGGCGCGAGTCGTCGAAGCAGTTCGGCGGCGGGGGATGGTTCGGTCGCGAGCTTGAGAATCCGCGCTTCCCACGTCACGAGGCGCGTCGCCTTCGCGTGAATGGCGAGGTTGAAGACGTGATCGTCGTCGGGGTGCTGCGGCCAGGTGAAGACGTCGGGAATGGGATCGAACGTCGTGGCCCGCCCTCGCATGTCGGCCAGGAGCGCATCAACCGCGCGATCGGTGAGTGCGGGAAAACGCGCCCGGACGGACGGGCGGCCGAGGACATCCGTGATCTCCGCGACCAGCGCTGGGCTCAGACACAAGGTCACTCGGGCATCCCAGGATGCCGCGGAACGTCGCGTGGATCCGATCGGGGCGAGCAGCCGCCTGCACGAACAGCATCGTGTCGTAAACGACGCGAACGCTCATGCGGATTTCGCTTGCTTGGCGCGATTCTCACGACGAACCGCGTCGAGCTGAGCGCGAAAGAAATCGTCCAGCTCCTCGTCGCTCATCCCGCTCTCCGCCACCTGTTTGCGGAATGGGGCGAGCAGCTCATCGACGCTCGGACGCGTGACGGCCTGCTCAAGCAGCTCCGACGCGACGTCGTCGAGTTGCCGGCCGCTCTGCGCGGCCTGCTCGGTGAGCTTGTCCTTCGCCTGCTGGGTGAGTCGAAGGCGCAGCGCGATTTCGGTCGTGGGTTGAGCCGTCATGGTCATGGATCATCTCGTCGATCAATTCTACCCTGTTCATGCGACTCACGCCTCTGGTCAACCTCCGGTACTTTCCTCGGTAATCCCGCTCTCTGCGCTGTCAGCCTTCACCGGCGCCATTAGATCGTCCAAGGTCGTCTGAGTGATGGCCCGCTCAAGCAGTTCTGATGCGACGGCGTCCACGGGACGTCCACTTTCCGCGGCCTGCTCGGTGAGCTTGTCCTTCCTGCTGCGTGATTCGAAGTCGAAGCGCCAACTCAGTCATCGGCTGGTTGATGGCGGTCATCGATCACCTCCAGCGTGAATCGTACCCGCATTTCGTATCGGAGGCGCGGATTTACCGGAAGCTTCGCCGCGCCGGCTTCGACGCCCGCGACCAGCCGCCGTGAAGCGGGCGGGCGGTTGGGTGCGGGGCGGGCGAGCGGCCGCCCGATCGCTGTGCGCCGCCGCCTTGCTGCGCCCGCGGCGGGGTGGGGTTCGGCTGTTGCTGCGTGCGCGTCTGCTTGTGCGGATGCGGCTGCTGCGGACGGTCCGACCGCTGATGCGATGCGGCCCCGTCGCGCGACGCCGACGAAGGCGAACTACTGCCGCGGCGGTGGCCCTGCGGACGCCGGCGCTCGTCACCGGCCTCGGCGTGACGCTGGCTGGCGTCAAACGCCGGGTATTCCGGCTGTTTCGCTTC
>JBBSLV010000515.1:0-2869 GCA_038233535.1 Tepidisphaerales bacterium
CGTCGCGACGCCCGCGGCCGTCATGCCGGGGGTGAGGGGGTGTCCCTCGCGATTCTTCAGCGTGTACGTCCATCCGCCGCTGGCGTCCTGGTGGCTGATCCAGCCCTTCTCGACGATTTTCCAGAACTCGATGGGCACTTCGACGCCCGCCTGCTCCAGCGCCCACATGCCGAGGACGCCGTAGTTCCCGCGGCTGTGGCTGTAGTGGTTGCCGCCGCGCTCGATGTAGTCGAAGAAGCCGCTGGCCTCGCCCTTGGTTTTGAGCATCGCGCGGAGCGTGTTCGCGTCCCTGATGATCAGCCCTTTGATCTCGGGCGTGGACGGGAGCAGTTGGTACACCTGCGCGCGCATCGCCAGCGCGTACACGCCGACGAGGTCGGCCTTCTTGAGAAACTCGATCCCCTTGGCCAGTCGCTCGTCCTGCGGGCTTTCACCCGCGGCGAGCAGCGCGTAGACGACGAGGGCCGTCTCCCCGCCCCACTGACCGCCCGTGGGCACGTAGGCCTTGCCCGCGGCATCGCGGGTGGGGCGAGTCTCCCAGGTGCCGTCGTTCTGCCTGGAGTAGAGCCATTCGACGGCCCGCTTGACGGCGGCGTCGACTTCCTGCGGGGTGGCAGCGAGAGCGGCGATGGGACAGAGGGACAGGACGACCCACGCCGTCAGAAATCCTCGGATCATGCAGCCCTCCGCTCTTGCTCCCTCTCCCTGTACTCCGGGAGAGGGCTGGGGTGAGGGTGATTTCGAACGTCGAGAACGGTTCGTCCTCGAAATCACCCTCACCCTAACCTTCTCCCGGAGTACCGGGAGAAGGGATCGGATCAATGCTCCAGCCCCCCGCGCAATTGGACCTTTTTCTTCTTCCCCGGCGCCGGCGCAGGGCCCGCCGCGGGCGTCGGCAGGACGTAGGCGCTCTTGAGCGACAACGAAATCCGCCGGCCCGCCGAGTCCAGTTCCAGCACGCGCACGTTCACCTGTTGGCCGAGCTTCACGACGTCCCCTGCCGAGCGGACGCGCTGGTCAGAAAGTTCCGACACGTGAATCAGCCCTTCCAACCCCGGCTCCAGTTCGACGAACGCGCCGAAGTCGACGGTCCGCGTGACGGTGCCCGGCACGACCATGTCCGTCGCGTAGCGCTCGTTGGCGGTCTTCCACGGGTCGGGGCCGGCCTGCTTCAGGCTGAAGCTCATGCGCTTGGCATTCGCATCGACGGAGATGACGACGAGGCGAAGCGTGTCGCCGTCTTTCAACACTTCCGAGGGCGATTTGATGCGCTGCCAACTGATTTCGCTGACCGGGAGCAATCCTTCGAGCCCTTCCTCGACTTCGATGAACGCGCCGAAGCTTTCGACCTTCGTCACGCGGCCGGTGATCTGCGTGCCGACCGAATATTTCGTCGCCGCGTCCATCCACGGGTCGATGCCGCGCGCCTGCTTGAGCGAGAGGCTCATCTTGCCGCTCTCGCGGTCGAGCTTCGTCACCTTCACGTCGAGCACATCGCCAACCTTCACCAGGTCCGACGGCTTCACGCCGCGCTTAAAGCTCATCTCCGAAACGTGCAGCAACCCATCCATGCCGCCTAAGTCCACGAACGCGCCGAAGTCGGTGACGTTGCGCACCGTGCCCCGCCGCACCTGGCCCTCTTCCAGCTCTTCGAGCAGCTTCTGCTTCGATGCTTCCTTCTCGCGCTCCAGCACGTTGCGACGGCTGAGAATGAGATTCTTCGCGTGCGCGTCGAACTGCGTCACCTCGCCGGTCAGCTTCTGGTTGAGGTATACGGAGAGATCGGGATTGAAGTACAGGTCCACCTGCCCCGCGGGCATGAACGCCCGCATCTTTTTCACCTCAAGCTCCAGCCCGCCCTTATTCACGCCGGTAACGGTGCCCTCGACGATCTGCCCCACCTCCAGGTTCTCCCATGACACGTTCTGCGCCGTCGCCCCCTTGCGCGTCAGCACGAGCACCCCTTCGCGCTCGTCGTAGCGATCGACGTTGAACTCCATCTCCTGCCCCACCACCGGCGGCTCTTCATCGGGGAACTGCTGGAGGGAAATGATGCCTTGACTCTTGCCGCCGAAGTCGACGAACGCGTCGTCCTTGTCGATCGACACGATGCGCCCGCGGCGCGTGCCCGGCCGCGTGCCCTTCGCCTGGCCGGCGGCGCCCGGCGCTTGCGCGGGCCCGGGCTTGTCGAAGCCGTACAGGTCGTCGAGCGACACCCCGGCAAGGGCGTCGTTCAGCTCCTTCTCCAGCGCGGCGTCTTCGGGGCGAAACTTCTCTTTCAGCGGATCGTTGCTCGTTGCCATGTAAGCTCAGCTCCAAATGCGAGGGGTGATGATACCGCACGCCCGGTGCCGATGCGAACCGCATGGAGAGGGAGAAGGGGCGACGGGCGTTACGCCGCGGCAGGGAGTTGGCGGACGGGTTGGACGGGGAGCGGCATCGAGCCCACGTGGATTGAGCGCATCCAGTCGCTTGAGCCGCGGCAACCGGGCATCGAGGTCTGGAAGCGCGCATAGACAAACGCTGCACTGGACCGGCGCCGCGACGGTCCTTGTGATCGGAGCGCTGGTCGTGGCCCCGGCCAGTGAACGTCGGTACGTTGGTGGGCTTCTATGATCACACGCTCAACGATGTACGGCTTCGTAGCGGGATTCGTGGTTGCCACGACGATTGGGCTCACTCTTGTTACGCCCATGATGCGCGCAGCGTGGCGCGCCAACGTCGACAGCGATGTGCACCGAACGTAACACTTCACCCCTCTGCAACGTTTTCCACCGGCAGCGGCGGCAGCGTGCCGGTTTTTAGCAGCGTGCGCAACGCCTCGGCGATCGTCGCCGTCGGGTCGTGGCCACGCAAACGCAGCGTGCGA
>JBBSLV010000516.1:0-2853 GCA_038233535.1 Tepidisphaerales bacterium
CACCGGCGTGAGCAGTCGATCCCGCCAGTGATGCGTATGATCCCGGCACAGTTGCTCGACGCACCCGGCCAGCGCACAATCCTCCAGCGGCTCCCGCCGCAACCGAGCCAGAACCTGGGTGATGACAGCCATCCGTGGCCTCCTGTTGGTTGGTGATTTCAGCACCACCATTCTAACAGGAGGCCGCTTGTCGCGCTAGTGCAGTAAATGCAGCTACGGGGCGGAGTTATGGGTTAACCGAATGGCATTCAGTGATGTCCCCTTATTTCGGTGTGTCCCCTTATTTCGGTGCAGGTCGCCACATGTTCCTCGCCGGTGCCACGAATCACGTCCTGACCGACCAGATCTGGAACAACCTCGACGCCGAACAGCAGCTGTATCCGACTGCGCCATAAAACCGGAAAAGGGGACGGGTTCATGTCCCGCGTCGGTCGTTGCAGCCGGCGCTGACGGCTGGTTGCGGGCCACCCCCGTCTCCAGCCCCGGTCCTTCACCCGTCCAGCAGTGCGTCGACCTTCGCGGCGGAATCGAAATCGCTCGCCGACAATCCCCCGACCGAGTGGGTGCTGTAGCGCAGCGTGCACTGGTTGTAGCCGACTTCCATGTCCGGATGGTGGTCCGACTGGTGCGCAATCCACGCGACACCGTTTACGAAGGCCATCGTCTCGTAGTAGTTCTTGAACGCGTACGTCTTGCGGATTTCCCTGCCCGCCAGTTCCCAGCCGCTCAACGAGTTGAGCCGGTTTGCGATGTCTTCGGATTTCAACGCCGTGGCCATCGATCGCCTCCTGTAAGAGCCGGAGCAGTATACTCGCAAGAATCGTGCGATGGGTGATCGGGGACATTCACGGGATGCTCGCGCCGCTGGCGGCGTTGATCGACGCCGTGCGCGGGCGCGACGCAACGGCGCGGTTCTACTTTGTCGGCGACTACGTCAACCGCGGGAGTGAATCGCGGCAGGTGATCGATCTGCTGTTGTCGCTGACCGGGGCGAAGTTCGTCCGCGGCAACCACGACGACGTGTTTGATCAGGTTCTGCACGGGAAGGCGTATCTTGGGGGGGCCACCGAGCAACAGCGGCTGGCCGCGTTCGGGTGGTTCATGCAGCACGGGCTGGGCGCGACGTTCAGGAGTTACGGCGCCGACGCGCTGGAACTGGAGCAAATGCTCCGCCGCCCCACGGCGGGGGCGTTGCAGCGGCTGATCGACCTCGTGCCCGAGAATCACCGCCGATTCATCCGCGAGTTGCCGGCGGTGATCGAAGCGCCGGATCTGTTCGTCGCGCACGCGAAGTGGGATCCCCACAGCCCGTCCGATTCCATCGCCGCCCGCGCGGGCTCGAGCGAGCGGATGCGCTATACCGTCCTGTGGGGGCGCTTCACGCTGGCCGAGATCGAGCGGAAAAAGCGCTGGCGTCACCGCGGATTCTTCGGGCATACGCCGGTGTTCAACTACGCGGTGAAGGACGACGAAAACGGACAGCTGCCGATCGTGCGTGACGACATCGTGCTGCTGGACACCGCCGCCGCGCTCGGGCCCGCCGGGCGGTTGACGGCGGTGTGCGCCGAGACGAGCGAGTATCTCCAGGTTGATCGCGGGGGTGTGGTCATCGCGGGCGATCGCGGGAGTCCGTGAAACGACTGAAAGACTGAAGAGCCGCGCACTTTCCCGTGTTCGCCGGCGGGCTCGCGGGTACACTCGAACGCGAGAGTGGAGAGAGCATCATGGCCAAAGCCAACGTCGACCCCGCCGAGCTGCGCCGATTCGCGCAGGATCTGTCGCGTTTCAACAACGAGCTCCAGAGCCTCATGGGTGGGCTGCACGCGCGCATGCGCGGGTTGGAGTCAACCTGGCGCGACCAGGAGCAGCGCAAGTTCGCCGAAGGATTTGAAGCGACGGTGAAGAATCTCGGGGGGTTCCTGGAGCAGTCGCACGCGCACGTGTCGTTTCTGGCGAAGAAAGCGTCGCTGATAGAGGATTACCTGAAGCAGAGGTGAGGATCGATGCAAGCTCCAGGAACCAAGATCCAAGAACCAAGCAAGCTCCAAGGTCCAAGACAGACACAACGACCCACCAGTCATTCTTCGTTTGGTCCCTTGCTCCTTTCGGTTCTTTGGTTCTTGTTTGGTTCTTGGATCTTGGTTCTTGGAGCTTTCCTTCATCTTGGAGCTTCCCATTACCATGGGTGAAGCCCGCGTTCACAGCCTCGAAGCGCTGAAGAAGCTCAAGCACGCGCTGCGCCGGTTCCAGGAGATCGTCAACGTCGCCCTGACCGATGCCGAGTCGGAGATGCAGCGCACGTCGATCTGGCTGGAGACCGAGCAGCGCACCTACTGGAACGCGCAGCTGCGCAAGCGGCACGAGGCCGTGGAAAAGGCGAAGCAGGCCGTGCGCGAGAAGCAGTTGTTCAAGGACGCGAGCGGCAATCGCTCGTCGGCGGTCGATGAAATGAAGATCCTCCAGGCCGCGCAGCGGGGGCTGGTCGAGGCCGAGCGGAAGGTCGCGGCCATCAAACGATCCATCCCGAAGATGCAGAAGGAGACGCAGATCTTCCGCGGCGGCGTGCAGCGGTTCGCATCGAGCGTGCAGAGCGATTTGCCGATCGCCGTCGATAAACTTGATCAGATGCTGGCAAAGCTCGAGGCGTACGTTTCACTCGGCTCAGGGGGATCGCCGGAGCCGGCGACCAGCACCGCCGACGGCTCGCGCGGCAGCGCGGAACCCGCCTGCGGGGGCATGGCGCAGCCCGAAGGCGCGCTGAGCGATGGCTTCCGCCCCTATTTCCGAAGCCAGCTCGATGCCAGCGTGTACCGCCCGTTCGGCAAAAGCATCGTCGTCGCGGCGCGTGCGCGG
>JBBSLV010000517.1:0-2845 GCA_038233535.1 Tepidisphaerales bacterium
ATTTGTTGACACTAGGGAAGGGGTCTGCTAATTTTCCGCGCTCTCGCGAGACGCGCGCGGTCGCGCGATTTCGAGGCTCGCTTGCTCGCGAGTGCACCCGCCGCGCCGACGAGAGCGAGGCGACCGATCGGATGGTTGCCTCGCACAGCCCGGTCTCGCGATTTCGGCGCCGCGGAGAACCACCTGATGAACCGCCACCCCGGTCTGTTCCCTCTCACACTGCTCAGCGGCATCCTGATGTTATCGGCAAGCGTCGCCCACGTGCGCGGCCAGGCTGGCGCGCCCGCGGGGGGCATTGACGCGCTGAAGGGGGCGACCAGCGTCGCCGCCGCCGGGCCGCAGATCGCCGGATATGTCAACGAGCAGGTGACGCAGCTCACGAGCGAAGATCCCGCGGCGTCGGCGGCGGCGCGGGAGGCGCTGATCGACGCCGCAAGCCCCGGCCGGGTCAACCCCACCGCCGCCTTCCTCAGCGCTTTCGCCGGCGCCCTCAATACCGGCATCGCCCCCGCGCTGAAGCACGAATCGGATCTCGTACGCCTGAATGCCGCCATTGTGGTGGCGCGCGTGGCCGAGCGGACGGAGGGCGCGGCGCTGAAAGGCTCGACGATCGCATTGCTCAACGACGAGTCGCCTTTCGTCGTGCTGTGGGGCCTCAAGGCCGCCCGCGCCGTCATTCCCGCGCTGTTGCGCAACGAGGCGGCCAGGGTCGACGACATCCTCGCCGCCGTGGTCAAGGCCGCCGGGGCGCACGGGTCGGGCGCCATCGGGTCGCCGATCGCGGTCGAGGCGTACGAGGCGCTGATGCTCGACATCTTCGAGCCTACCCGGACCAAGCCGTCCGATCGGGCGCTGCGGATGGTCATTCCGGTCATGCAGCAACTGCTTCAGCAGCGGGCGGGGATGTATGTCAAAACCTTGCCCCCCGAACCAATGGCGGAGAACCGGGCGACGCTGTTCCTCGTGAACAGCCGCGTGTGGGGATTGCACGACGCGAAGCAGAAGCTGGCGAGCGTGCAGGTGATGTCGAATCTGGTCGGGCTGGGCGCGCAGCACTTTAATGACGCCACACCCGCCCAGCGCGGCGACCTGGCGCCCATGATCAGCAACGTCGCCGCCGCCATCGCGGTGGTGCCGGAAGCCGCGCCGATTCAACCCCAACTTACGCCGGCGACGAAGGTCGTGGCGTCAACCGCGCCGGAGGAGGTCACCCGCCTCGTCGCCGCGATCGTACCGGCGCTGAAAACGGTCAACCTGTTCGCCGCGATTCAACCCCCGCCCGCCATCGCGCCGGCGACGGAAGGCGGGAACGGGGGTGGCGTGACCCGACCCTCCACCGCGCCGACGACCGCGGGCGCCGTGCCCGCCACCGCCGCCGCCATCAGTCCCTAGCCGGCCGCAGATTCGCGTACCGCACGATGTCTCGACTGTTGATCATCCCGCTGGCCCTGCTCGCCTTGCTCGCCGGCGCGCTGGCCTGGTCGGGCGGCGGGGGCGCGGGCAAGCCCGCCGACTTCCGCTTCATCCCGCGCGGCGACGTCATCACGCTCGACCCCAACCAGATGTCCTACCTCCAGGACATCCGCATCGCCCACTCGATTTGGGAAGGGCTTTACAGCGTTGATCACATGACGCTCGACCCGGTTCCCGGCGTCGCGTCCCGCGTCGACGTCAACGAGAACAAAACCGTCTACATCTTCCACCTCCGCCCCGAAGCGACATGGAGCAACGGCGATCCGGTCACGACGAAGGATTTCGTTTTCGCCTGGCGTCGGATGCTCGAAACGCCGGGCGAGTACTCGTACCTGTTCTATTACATCCAGGGCGCCGAGCGGTACCTCCACGACTTCGCGAAATTCGTCGCCGGCGAGCCCGCTTCAGCGGGCGGGTCTCCACCCCCGCGCCCCGATTTCAGAACCGTAGGCATCGAAGCCATCGACGACCGCACGCTGCGCGTGAGCCTGTCGAATCCCGTCACCTTCATGCTCGACTTGATGTCGTTCCCGCCGTTTCTTCCGCTGCACGAGCCGTCGATGCGCAAGTTCGCCGAGACCGACGCGCGAACGGGCGTCGTCCGCTACAACCAGAAGTTCACGCGCCCGCCCGCGATCGTCACCAACGGCCCGTACACGCTCGTCGCCTGGGACTTCAAGCGCCGGTTGCGCCTCGAAGCCAACGAGCGATATTGGGACAAGGCCAACGTGAAGATGAAGTCGATCGAGAGCTACGTCGTCGACGACGCGCTGACGCAGCTCATGCGTTACGAATCGGGGAGCGTCGACTGGATCTCGGAAGTGCCGACCGAGATCGCCGCCGAGATGCGCCACAAGGGCCGGTCGGACCTCAAGAGCTTCGACGCCTACGGCACGATGTTCCTGACGTTCATGGTTCGCCCGACGCTGCGAAATGGCGACGCCAACCCGCTTGCGGACCTGCGCGTGCGGCAGGCGCTGGCAATGTCGATTGACCGCCAGCAGATCGTCGACACGATCACGCGCATGGGCGAGCGCGTCTCGACCACGTACATCCCCGACGACATCTTCAACGGCTGGCGGGCTCCCGAGGGCTATGCATTTGATCCCGTCCGGGCCAGGCAGCTTCTCGCCGAGGCCGGCTACCCCAACGGCGGCCGGCTCCCGGGCGTCACGTACGTTTTCCGCACGGAGACGGCCGTCTCGCGCGACCTGGCCCAGAACTTCGTCAGCCAGTGGAAGCAGCACCTCGGGCTCGACATTCCGCTGGAAGGCCAGGAGCGCAAGGTGCTGCGCCAGCGCATGAACGACAAGGATTTCACGATCACGCTGGGCAACTGGTTCGGCGACTATCCCGACCCCTCGACGTTCAC
>JBBSLV010000518.1:0-2843 GCA_038233535.1 Tepidisphaerales bacterium
GATTCATCTGGATCGAAAAGCGCGCTGACTCCCTCGGCGTGCGGACTTCAGTCCGCATGTCTGATCAGTGTTTGCGCGGGCGCCGCTTCTTCCGCTCATACCGCGCATAAGGAACCCCTTCCAGAAACGCCCGAAGCTCCAGCGCCCGCGTCACCCCCCGGTCCACATCGACGTTCACGCGCGTGTGCGGATAATCGTTCGGATCGAAGCAGATCCCATGACGTTTGCACTGCGTCAGCGTGTAGCGATACGCGCGACGACATTGCAGTTCATCCCGGATGCACCCGTCGAAGTAGTTCTGCTTCCCGCTGTCCACCCAGAAGGGCACGAGCCGTGCGTCGAGCGTGTCGTTGACCAGCTTCGCAACCGAGCCGTGGATGCGCTGCATCATGATCGGAAGGTTTCCTCCGACCTTCAGGTAACCCAGGGTGTGGTAGTGATTGTGGAGCAGTGATGTGACCCAGGGGGTGAAGGTGAACTCCTGCGTGTAGCGTTCGAATTGCGCCCAGAAGACATGCGTCGCTTGTTCTTCCGCGAAGGCTGCAACCCGATCGCGACAGCGCGCGGTGATGAAGTAGACCTGATTGTCGCGATACCAGTGCTCGAAGCGATGGTGTCCGTCGTAGTGTTCGCGCGGGGTGGTGTTGGACTTGCGGATGTCCATCGCAAGATTGTACGACATGCGGACTGAAGTCCGCATGCCCGTTTCGCGATATTACACGCGATCGTGAGGGTTGGGGCGCAGCGCGAGGGGGGGGTGGAGGATTTCAGTGAGAATGAACTGATGGCGCAGGGTCGCGGGGGTGAGAAAAAGCCTCACGGCGCGGGCGTCAACCGTTGGCGGCTTTGGGCGCGTGAGGGGTTGAGTGATGTTGACATAGGATTGCGCGGGCAGCGCGACCTTCTCCAACGTCAGAGAGCGGGGGACGGGGATCGCGCCCTGCTGTTGAGCTTTGAGCGCGCGCCGTGCCGGCTTCGGCAGGGGTGGGATCGGACGGCGCTGCTGCGGCATCGGCGCGGGCGCGGGCATGGGCGCGGGCGGGAGCAGCACCTCGGGGAACCGCTGGGCGATGCCCTCCGGGAGGCGCGCTCGCGCCGGGCGTTTGCGCTGGGGCTTGTGCGGCGCCGGCGTCTGCCCCAGCAAACGATCCCGCGCCTGGGCCGCCCGCTGCTTCGCCTCCTGCTGCTTTTTGTTTATCCATGAGACCAGCGCGCTCACCATCCAGATGATGAAGAAGATCAGCCCGAAGATGATCTTCGGCAGATCGATCTCCGTCTCGGCGAGAATGTGCGGCAATGTGTCCACTGCTCTCCTGACGAAACAGCTAACCGAATTCACCACGGAGCACACGAAGCGCACGGAGAAAGAACCCTATTCCGCAGGCTTCTCTCCGTGTACTCCGTGATCTCCGTGGTGAATATTATTTTGTGAGGATCTCCAACAACCAGCAATCAGCAACCAACCTCACGCCTTAGGCCCGTCGCTGGGGTTGCCGATCGCTTCGCGCATGGTCGTGTCGGCCTGGATGTTGCGCATCTTGTAGTAGTCCATGACGCCGAAGTTGCCGTTGCGGAACGCCTCGGCCATCGCGCGGGGGATTTCCGCTTCGGCCAGGACGACCAGCGCGCGGTTTTCCGCGACCTTGGCGATGTTCTCCTGCTCCTGGGCTCGAGCGGCGGCGGCGCGTTTCTCGGCTTCGGCCTGGGCGCGGCGCTTGTCGGCCTCGGCCTGCTCGCTTTGAAGCTTGGCGCCGATGTTGTCGCCAACGTCGACGTCGGCGATGTCGATCGACAAAATCTCGAACGCCGTATTGGCGTCCAGCCCCTTGTGCAGGACCGCGCGGGAGATGTTGTCCGGGTTCTCCAGCACGTCGGCGTGGTCGGCAGCCGAGCCGATGGCGCTGACGATGCCCTGCCCGACGCGGGCGATGATCGTCTCCTCCGTGGCGCCGCCGACGAGCTGCTTGATGTTCGTCCGCACGGTCACGCGCGCCTTCACCTTCAGTTGGATGCCGTTCTTGGCCACCGCGTCGATGGTTGGGCGGCCCAGGGCGGCGTTGGGGACGTCGATCACCTTCGGGTTCACGCTCGTCTGCACGGCGTCGAGGATGTCGCGCCCGGCGAGGTCAATCGCCGTCGCGGTCTTCCAGGGCAGATCGATGTTGGCCTTGGCGGCGGCGATCATGGCGAGGATCACGCGCTGCACGTCTCCGCCGGCGAGGACGTGCGATTCCATCTCGGCCGTGGTGACGTCAAGCCCCGCGCGCGTCGCCTGGATGCGCGAGTTGACGATGGCGGCGGCGTTCACCTTCCGCAGCCGCATTCCGATGAGGTCGAGCAAACTGACGCTCGCGCCGCTGACCAGCGCGCGGATGTACAGCCCGATGAACTGGAACAGCACGGCAAAGAGGATCAGCAGGATCAGCAGGACGAAGATGGTGATGCCGACCGTGACGGCGTCCCAGGAGTCGACATCCGGCTGAGCCAGAACGTGAATGAGTGCCATCATGTGAATGTTTGCCTTTCAGTTGCTTCGTCAGACCGCGCGAACGGTGGGGCGATTGTTGATCAGGTTGATCACCGTCACGGACCGTCCGGGTTCGATCATGCCGTATTCGGAGATCGCTTCAAGCCGTCCCCCGTCGAATTCGCAGGTGCCCATGGGTCGCAGCTCGCTGACGGCGATGCCGGTTTGCCCGATGCGAACGGTCGGCGCGGGAACCGGATCGATCACCGGAGGGAGCACGATGCGCCGGCCGACGGGGGTTTTGGGCCACATCCGGACCGTCGCGGCGCCGACGAACGGGGTAAGGATCGCCGTTCCCAGCAGCACGCCGGTGCCC
>JBBSLV010000519.1:0-2838 GCA_038233535.1 Tepidisphaerales bacterium
CTGGAGGGGGTGCAGTATCACCCGGAGAGTTTTCTGACCGAGCAGGGGGAGACGCTGCTGGGGAATTTTTTGAAGAAATAGCGCGTGTCGCGCGATGACATCACCTCACGAGCGAGGCGCAATCGATCGCGAGAATCCCAGTGCCCACACAATTTCCCCGTCCCCGCGCAACCCTCTCGCGCTGTACGATCATGGATGCTTTCAACGAGGTTGCCGCCATGACCTACCCCTCCCAGGACCGCGTCGATCATCCGGAGATCCAGTCCCCGCCCACCGAGCGCCTTGTTCCCGAGGACGAGCGCACGCTCCCGAGCGCCAGGAAAACCGTCCTGGTCCTCAGCACGGTCTCTGCGGTCCTCGCCATCGCCGGCGGGTTCGTGTGCTTTCAACTGGACAACGAGATGCTCGGACTTGTCCTGGCGATCCTCGGGGTCATCGCGGGCGCGATCGCGTGGATGATGGCGTACGGCGACGCGCGCGCGAGCTCGGTCACCCCCGCCGTCGCGACGATCACCGCCGTGATCTTCTGCATCGTCATCGGGATGGACCTGGCCGACGTCGAAGACGCGGCCAACAATCCGGACAACGTCGTCGTCCCCGGCACCGGGGGGGAGATGATCATCCCGGAAGATCCCGCCGCCATCATCGACCCCGACCGCGAGAACACGGCGCCGCAGCCGTAGCGTCGCCGCGATTGTCCCCGTACCATTCCGCCGCATATGGCAACACGCAGCGGGTTTCCCATCGGGTTTCGTCGCGGATGGAGCGATTGGCAGAAGCACGACCTCACGTCGCTCATCACGTGGGCGAAGCAGGCGGGCTTCGACGTGCTCGACCTCACGCGCGCCACGGTCGCTGATATCCAAACCCTCACCCGCGCCGGCCTGCGCCTGGGCGCCGTGGATTTGCTCGACTTCGGCAACCTGATGCACGTCGACGCCGGTAAGCGCAGGGAGTTGATCGCGCAGAACGTCGCCTACGTCAAAGAGATGTCCGCCGCGGGGGCGAAAAGTTTCTTCACGGTGGTCCTTCCGGGCGACCCGACGAAGAAGCGGTCCGAGAACTACGCGCTGATGCTCGAGACGCATGCTCCGATCGCCGAAGCGTGTGCCAACGCCGGCGCCTCGCTGGCGGTGGAAGGCTATCCCGGCGGACCCCCGCACTACGCGAGCCTGGTATGCACGCCGGAGACGGTGCGCACTTTCCTGAAGGACGTCGGCCGCGGCGCGGGGTTGAACTATGACCCGTCGCATCTCATCCGGCTGGGCGTCGATCACGTGCGGTTCCTCAAGGAATTCATCGGTCACGTGAAACACGTGCATGCCAAGGACACGGACGTCGACGCCGAGGCGCTGTACGAGTTCGGCACGCAGCCCGCCACATTCGCGAAACCGCACGGCTTCGGCGAATGGACCTGGCGCTACACAATCCCCGGCCACGGTATGGTGCGCTGGAACGAGGTGGCGTCGATCCTGAAGGGCGCCGGCTACAGCGGCGCGATCAGCGTCGAGCTCGAGGACGAACACTTCAATGGCACCGAGGCCGGGGAAAAAGCGGCGCTGGTGCACTCGCTGAACTTCCTGGCGAGCATCTGATCGTGTTCCCGCGCGCGACGAGCATTCCTACTTCGGCTTCACCCACTGCCCCGTCCGCGCTCCTTCGTACATCGCCTCCATCACCGCGCTGCGGTGCGCCGCCTCGTACGCGCTGACCAGCGGAACGTCTTCCTTCCCCCCCACCGCGTCCAAGAACAGCTCGAACGCGTGCGGCCAACCTTCGGGCAACTCCGTCCACGGCTGCTTCCCATCCGCGCCGTCGAGCCGTTGGCTCTGGAAGAACAGCTTGCCATCGATCACGGCGGCGCAGCCTTCCGTGCCGCTGATGAGGTACTCGACGGGGTTGGCCACGTCCGTCCACGCGGCGCCGAGCGTGCCGATGGCGCCGTTGCTGAATCGCATCAGCCCTTCCCCGGTCTCGTCGCACTCGGTGTATCGACCGGTTCCGTTGTCGAGCATGGCGGTGACTTCGGTCACGTTGCCCATCAGCCAGATGAGGATGTCCAGCGCGTGGGCACCCAGGTCTCCGAACGCGCCGCAGCCGGCTTGTTTCGGGTCGGCCATCCAGCGCCACTCGGTGTCGAACCACCCGCCCAGCGCCCCGCCGTGGCTGTTGCTGCCGCGGATGCGCGTGACCTTTCCGAAGCTCCCGGCGGCGAGGTGCGAGCGGATGAATTGCAGTTCCGGACGCCCGCGCTGGAAGTACCCGGTCTGGAAGATCATGCCCGCCTTGCGGATCGCTTCGGCCATCGCGTACGCGTCGCGCGCGCCCAGCCCCAGCGGCTTCTCGACGAACAGATGTCGCCCCGCCTCGGCCGCGGCGAGCACGAGCGGCTCGTGGCGGTCGGTCTCCGAGCAGACGATAACGGCGTCGACGTCGGCTTCGGAATAGAGCTTTCGTTCATCCGCGATAAACCGCGCGCCCAACTCGTCGGCGTTCTTCCGCCCGCGCGCGTGATCGTGGTCCCACACGACGCGGACCTTGTCCTGCGATCGCCGCGCGAGCATTTTGATGAATTCCGGCGTGTGAATGTGAGCGCAGCCGACGAGGGCGTATGAGGGCATGGGGCAAGTCCTTTCTCAATGAAGCGAATGATAACGCGAACCCTCCCCGGAGCCACGAAGCCGGGAAAGGCAGCCCGCTACGTCATGCGGGCGTCGCAGCGCGCGACATCTCCTCGGCCACCGACGTCGGGATCGCGACACGGGTAAAGAGGCCTGGCAAGACGTCGATGTGACCGATTCGAATCAGGATATTCAGGGGATTCGCGCCCGAGCTATC
>JBBSLV010000520.1:0-2832 GCA_038233535.1 Tepidisphaerales bacterium
ACTCCGCCACTCCACCACTTCCCCCGCCCCTCCCCACTCCGGCACGCTTTTGTTACAACCGGCGCGTGATTGAGCAGTCGCAACTCCTGGAAGACCTGACCGAGCCGCAGCGCGCCGCTGTTCAGCACGTGGATGGGCCGCTGCTGATCGTCGCCGGAGCCGGGAGCGGGAAGACGCGCGTGATCACGCGCCGCGTTGCTTACCTCATCGCGCAGGGCATTCCCTCCGCGTCGATCCTCGCCATCACGTTCACCAACAAAGCCGCGGGCGAGATGAAGAACCGCGTCGGCGCCGTCCTCGGCCGCCCGCTGCGCGACTTCGGCCGGCTCGACCAGCACTGGCCGACGATCTGCACATTCCACTCGCTGTGTCTGCGCATTCTGCGCTTCTACGCGCCGGTCATCGGGTTGCCAACGAACTTCACGATCTATGATTCGGGCGATCAGACGAAGGTCGTGAAGGAGGCGTTGAAAACCCTCGACATTTCCAGCACGAACTTCGCCCCCGGCGCCATGCACGGCGCGATCAGCAATGCGAAGAACCAGCTTCTCTCGGCCGAGGCCTATGCGCAATCGGTGCAGGACTTTTATGCCCGCACGGTCGCGCGCGTGTACACGAAATACCAGCAACTGCTCACTCAGAACAACGCGCTGGATTTCGACGATCTGCTCCTGAAAACCGCCCATGCGTTCCGTGATCACCCGCAGGTGCTGCGTGAATTGCAGGAGCGATTCCAGTACCTCCTGATCGATGAATATCAGGACACGAATCACGCGCAATACGTCATCGCCCACGCGCTGGCGCTGCGTCACCGCAACCTGTGCGTCGTCGGCGATCCGGATCAGTCGATCTACGGTTGGCGGGGCGCGGACATCAAGAACATTCTCGAGTTCGAGCGCGACTACTCCGATGCGCACGTCGTGAAGCTCGAGCAGAACTACCGCTCGACCAAAACGATCCTCGCCATCGCATCGAAGCTGATCGCGGTCAACGCGCAGCGCAAGGACAAGTCGCTGTGGACGGAAAATGCACAGGGCGAGAAGGCGAAGCTGTTTCTCTGCCAGGACGAGCACGACGAGGCCAACATCGTCATGCAGAGCCTTAAGGAAGCCGAGAAGGCGGGCACGGCATGGAACGACATGGCGATCTTCTACCGCATGAACAGTTTGTCGCGCGTGATGGAAGATGCGTTGCGCCGCGCGAACGTGCCGTATGTGATGGCCCGCGGCGTGGAGTTCTACAACCGCAAGATCATCAAGGACGTCCTCGGGTATCTGCGCGTCATCTCCAACCCTGCGGATGAAGTGAGCCTCACGCGCATCGTGAACGTCCCCCCGCGCGGGATCGGCGACAGCAGCATCAAGCTGATGCAAACCCACGCGATCGCCGGCGGCGCGACGCTGTGGGAAACGATGCGGCGGGCGGCATCGATTCCCGAGCTATCCAGCCGCGCGGTCAATGCGACGAAGTTGTTCGTCGAGCTGATGACGTCCTGGCGCAACATGGCCGAGAGCGGCGCGACCTCTCCTTCTCCCTTGCTCGGAAATACCGGGGAGACGGAGTTTAATTTCGCTGTTCAACAAGTTGCGCGCGAGAGAGGGACGGTCCAAACGCTGATGGAGGACGTCGTTCGCCGCAGCGGGCTTGAGGCGACGCTGAAGAAGGCGGCGCAGGTCGCCGGATCGGACGACGAAGGCAACGACCCGCTGGCCAACGTGAACGAGTTGATCAGCAGCGCCGCGGAGTTCGAGAACGAGAATCCCGAGGGAACGCTGACCGATTACCTCGCGCAGGTTTCGCTCGTCAGCGACACCGACCACATGAAGGGCAACGGCGGGGCGGTGACGCTCATGACGCTGCACGCGGCCAAAGGACTCGAGTTCCCGGTCGTGGCGATGATCGGCCTCGAAGAAGGCATCCTCCCCCACAGCCGCGCGCGGGGGAATGTGAACGAGCTGGAAGAGGAGCGCCGGTTGTGCTTCGTGGGCATCACCCGGGCCGAGCAGAAGCTGATCATGAGCAAGGCGGCTTATCGCACGATACGGGGTCTTCGCGAGCGGACCGTCACCAGCCCGTTTTTGAACGAGATGCCCCCGGACGCGCTGGAAGTCATCGACCGCACCGGGCTGTCGTTCGGGGACACCCGCAGCGAACACCGTGAGCGACTGGAGACGGAGTCCGATCGGCTCGCCGGGCAGTTCCGCAAGGGCCAACTCGTGCGGCACCCCACGTTCGGCCTGGGGCGCATCACGGAGGTCTCCGACATGGGCCAGCACACCCGCGCGATCATCGAGTTCAACGCCGCCGGTCGCAAGACGCTGATCTTGCAGTACGCGCGGCTGGAAGCGGTGGGATAAGAGAAGATTCTGTAAGTCCTTTCGAGCGCGCACGTCCAATGCTCACGGTGAATGCGGAACGCTCAGAGACGACGCCGGTCGCGGCGCCCCCGCACCGATGGACCCCCGCCGCCACCACTGTGTCCGATGAGCCAAACCTCACGTTTGAACAAATCGTCGAACAGCAGCAGGCGCACGTCGCGCGACTCGCGCGGCGGTTGCTGGGCTGGTCGATCGCGAAAAACGACGTCGACGATGTCGTGCAGGACGTGTTCCTCGCGGTGCTCAAGGGGCTGCCGAAGTTTCGCGGGCACAGCAGCGTCGGCACGTGGGTCACGCGGATCACGATCAACGGTTGCCGCTCGCATCGCCGCAAGCGGCTGCTCCGGCGGGCGCTGTACGAGCGGTGGATCAAACAGGCGCCGCCATGCCGACGACCCGACGGCCTTGCCGCACGACGGAAGCCTGGCTTATCGCGTTCGTCAAGTCGCGGCGC
>JBBSLV010000521.1:0-2829 GCA_038233535.1 Tepidisphaerales bacterium
CCAAGATCGCGGCCACTGACCGATGCCTCGACCGCGATCCGGCGCGTCCCCGCCTCTCGCCGAATCGCGGCAGGCCCAAAGGTCTGGGTGATATCGGCAAGCTGCCCGAGCGGAATCTTCCTGCCGTCGTGCCCGTCGATGAGCAGTGTCCGAATCGCATCGAAGCTGCCACGCCGGTCATCGCGCAGGCGCACGATCAAATCAAAGCGACGCTGGCCCAGCCAGATTTGTGGCCCCTCTTCGCCAACCAGACCAATCCTTACCGCCCGAATCACGTCGCCAGGCGCCAGGCCCACTCGAGCCGTTGCCTCGCGGTTCACCGCAATCTGCAATTGGGGAAGGCCCGAGAGTTGTTCAGCACGCAGATCGGCGATGCCCTCTACACCTCTGATCAGCCCTTCCGCCTGCTCGGCGAGGCGCGACAACTCGTCAAGATCTGGCCCGAAGATCCTGACGGAGAGATCCGCAGGCGTACCGCCCAGCCCCTCGTCGATGCGCATACCCAGTCGTGAAAAGGACAGCAACGCCCGGCATTCCTTCAAGCCGCTCACGCATGTCTGCCTCGATCGCCTCGAGCCCGCGAGAGCGCTCGGACTTAAGGACCACGAGCACGTCGGACACGGTGTGTGGCATCGGATCCTCCGTCCGCTCCGCACGACCCGTTCGACGCACGACGTCCTCCACTTCCGGCACCTGGCGCAAAATGTCCTCGACGCGGTGATTGAGGCGATCGACTTCGTCGAGCGCAGCTTCGGCGGGAAGCACCGTCTGCAAGAGGAACGCGCCCTCGTCCAGTTGCGGCATGAAGTCGCTGCCAATGCGCAATCCGAGCGCAGCGATCGGGATGGCAATCAACAACGTCGCGAGAGCGACGAGCGCTGGGTGGCGCAGACACCGGTCGAGGGCCGGCGCGTACCACCGCTTGATGATCCGGATCACGGCCACGTCCTCGTCCGATCCGGGGCGAGACGGCTTGAGAAACAGGGCTGCCGCAATCGGCACCAGTGTGAGCGATAGGATGAGTGCCGCGGCCATCGCCGCGATCACAGCGGCCGCCAACGGCTGATACATGCGGCCCTCGATGCCCGTCATCCCGAAGAGTGGCAGGAACACCACGATGACAATGAGCGTCGCGAACGCAATCGGGCGAGCGACTTCGACGGCGGCCAGGACCGCCCGTTCACGTCGCTCGCGACGAGTCGTGGCGCCGCTCAACCGATGGAGAATGTTCTCCACCATGATGATGGCTGCGTCCACGACCAGGCCGACGGCAATCGCAAGGCCGCCAAGGGTCATCGTGTTCAGCCGAACGCCGAGCGGTCTTAGCAGAAGTCCGGCGAGTGCGATCGAGAGCGGAATCGCGAGGGTGACCACCACCGCGGCCCGAACATTGCCCAGCAGGACCAAAATGACCAGCACGACAAAGACGCCACCGAGCATGACCGCGCGACCGACGCCGCCCAGAGCGGACGACACGAGCTGCGACTGGTCGTACACGACGCGAAGCTGCACCCCCTTCGGCAATGTTCGACGGATATCCTCAACCGCTAGGCGGATTCCAGCCTCCACCGTGACGGTTTCGGACCCAAACTGCTTGATGATGCGCGCGCTGACAACCTCGCCCTTCAGCCGGTGCGCGATATCGCGCCGGACCGCTGCCCTCTCGCGGATGTCTGCGACGTCCCCGAGCAGCACGGGCACATCCCCTCGCGTGGTCACCACGGTACGGCGGAGGTCGTCAACCGTTTGCGCCCGACCGATCGCGCGCACCGTCCATTCGATAGACGCCTGAGCAACGACGCCGCCCGACGCGTTCACGTTCGATTCCTCGACGGCGTGCATCACGTCGTCCAAGCTGACACGACGGGCGGACATGCGTTCGGGATCGAGCTGCACCTGGAACTGCCGGAGGTAACCGCCAAGGCGCTCCACGGCGGCGACGCCGGGTACTGCAACGAGCCGGTTGTTCACTTCGAAGTCGGCGAGATCGCGCAGGGCCATGAGATCCGCCGCCCCTGGGTCGGCCTCTAACGTGAATTCGAAGATTTCGTTCAGACGGCCCGTGAGACTGGAGATCAAGGGCGGATCGGTTCCGGCTGGAAGCTGCCCCGACACCTGCACGACCCTCTCGGCGACGAATTGCCGCGAGCGGTAATAGTCAGCGTTCGGTTCGAATTCAATCGTGACCTGCGCCACGCCGAGTTGCGAGTTCGACCGCACGCGCCGTACGTCGGGCAGCCCGGCTAAGGCGACCTCCAGCGGAATCGCGATGGCCGTCTCAAGTTCCTCGGCACCCATGGCCGCGTTTTGCGTAATGACGTTGAAGACTGGCGCGGACAGGTCTGGAAAGACGTCCCGCGGCAACTCCTGCATCCAGAACGCGCCAATCGTGGTTCCCGCCCCGACCAGCAGCGCGGTCAAGAGCGGCGCGTGAAACGACTCGCGGATCAGGCGGCTAATCATGGCGCTCCTTAGTGGGCATCGTGATCCCCTGCGCCCATTTCTGCTTGAGCCTTGAGCAGGAAGGCACCATCGACGACGATCGTCTCGCCCGCACGCAGCCCTGATACGACTTCCACTTCGCCCGCCAGATCGCGGCCGCGGCCGATCCGCCGGATTTCGAAGTGCTGCGCGTCCTTCGGCAAGAACACGCACCATTCGTTGCGCACCCGCTGGACTGATGCGATCGGGACTGTCAGGATGGATGCGCCAGTCGCACCGACGGGCAATGCCGCTGTCGCTGACATCCCTGGGCGAAGAAGAGTGCCGCTGTTCTTGACATCGATTCGCACGGGCACCGTTTGCGACTCGCTCTCGACGTGACGCCCG
>JBBSLV010000522.1:0-2811 GCA_038233535.1 Tepidisphaerales bacterium
GAACGGGGTAACCATCGGGGGAAAGACCGCGGCGAGCGACATCGCCCCGCAGCGTACCACGCCGGCGCGGGATCCCGATTCCGCCCGAAACGAAAAAAGCCGGAAGCGGGAGGGACGCGCTTCCGGCCGTTATGTAACCCAGCTACCTACCCGGCGTCAGTACACGCGCGGGCCCCACACCGACTTCGAACGGTGCCAGTCCTCATCCAGAATCGTCCAGAGGGTCTGGTCGAGGTACTCACCGTTGCGCAGGAAGGACTTCCGGAGAATCCCCTCCTGCTGCGCCCCCACCTTGCGGAGCGCGCCGTTGCCGCGGCCGTTCGCGACCGCTGCCCGGGCCTCGAGCCGGTGCGTGCCGATGGTATCGAACGCGAAGTCGACGACCATCTTGGCGCCGTCCATGAACCCGCCCGTGCCCCAGAACTCGGAGCCGATGGCGAAGCCCCACTCGGCGGTTCCGAAACCCGGCTCGAGCTGCCGGATCTGGAAGAGGCCGATGGCGGTGTCCATGCTGTGGGGCACCACGCCGAAGCAGACGTAATTGCCTGCGGCGCGCTCGCGATGCGTCCACGCAATGAACCGCTCGAAGCCGTCGACCGTGGTCGGGGGCGGCGAGATGAACCGCGCCACTTCCTCCGTCGACAGCATCGAGAGCAGGGACGGTGCGTCCGAGAGCCGCAGCTCACGGAGCGTCACCAGGCTCCCCGTCAGGACCGGCAGCGCCTGCCGCCAGTTGGACTCAACCGCCGTCGAGTCCTCGATCGTCGTCGTAACCCCCGCCGCCGCGTTAATTACCGCATTGACGTCCAGCACTTCCTGGGCGTCGCGGAATGGCATGTTTTCCATTAAAGCAGCCCTCCAATCGCGCCCACAGTCGAAGTTACAGGCGTCGCAGTTGTCGTCGTTGCCGGCGTCGTGGTTGATGTGCCGAACAGACTGTCGAACGGCGTCGCGTCGTAGTTGATCGGGTCGCTCGCCGGATTGTCGAAGAGCGAGGTGTCGTCACCCGAGGTCGCCCACATGACGCCCGCCACATCGCCGCTCGTGCCCCAGACGATGTTGAAATCCGGAAGCGCCGTGCCCCACACGATGTTGAGCGACGTGTTGAGCGCCGTGCCCCAGACGATGTTCGAGGCGGTGACCTTCGAGCCCCAGACGACGTTCGGGCAGTCGGCGCCCGAGCAGCTGGTGCCCCAGACGATGTTGAAGTCCGGGCTGGCGACCGTGCCCCACACGATGTTGAGTGACTTGTCGATGGCGGTGCCCCAGACAATGTTCGAGGCGGCCAGCGCCGTCCCCCAGACGATGTTGCCTTCGCTCGCCGGAACGACCGTGCCCCAGACGATGTTCATGCCGGTGGGATCCTTCGGCGCGCCCCAGACGGAGCCGAGCTTCCAGGCGTTGGCGTCCGGGCGGATGAAACCGCCCGAGAGGCGGTGGGTCCCCCAGATCAGCGAGCGGCTCCAGGCCTTGTCGAGCTTGTACGTGTCGCCGGCCTGCGCCGTCTTGAAGAACCGCGCGAGATCGACGGCGCCCCAGGTGTTCAGGAAGCCTGTCCCCTGCGTCAGCGCGTCGTAGCCCGGATACGGCTGCGCGGTGTACTGCAGCATCGCCTTGACCAGGTTCGGCGTCAGCGAGGGATTCGCCTGAAGCATCAGCGCGACGCTGCCGGCAACGACCGGCGCCGCCATGCTCGTGCCCGAGAGGCTCAGGTACGGCTTCGAGCCGAGCGGCAGGATGCCGCTCAGCAGCGAGGACGTCCGGGTCATGTAGAGCTGGCTGGTGGGATCGCTCAGCGAGACGACGCCGGTGCCGGGCGCGAGCAGGTCCGGCTTGGCCATGTAGTCGATGGCCGAGGGACCGCGCGAGCTGTACGGCGCGTGGACGTCGTCCTTGCGCGTAATCGTGCCTTCCGTGCTCGACGCGCCGACCGTCAGCACCCAGGGAGCGTTGCCGGGAGCGGTGATGCCCCCGTACTGCGGCTGCCCGAGCGCATTCTTGCCGAGGTTGCCGGCCGCGGCGACGACGACGATGCCGGCATCGACGGCTCGCTTCGCCGCCTGCGCCAGCGGGTCGGTGTTGTACGACTCGGTGATCCCCGCGCCAACCGAGAGGTTGATGACGCGGATGTTGTAGGCCGCCCGATTCGTGACCGCCCACTCGAGTGCGGCAATCACGTTGCTGATCACGCCGCGGCCGTCGCCGTCGAGCACCTTCAGCGCGAGCAGGTGCGCGTCCGGCGCGATCCCGGCGCGCGCGCCGTAGGAATCGTAGCCGTTGCCGGCAATGATGCCAGCGACATGCGTGCCGTGGCCGTAGTCGTCGTACGGCTGGGTCCGCCCGCCGACGAAGTCCACGAACGTCGCCACGCGCTGGCCGTTCTTGACCTTGACCAGCGACGACGAACCCTTGTAAGTGAGGTCGTCGTGCCAGGTGCTGACGCCCGAGTCGATCACTGCGACGCCGATGCCGACGCCGGTGAGCCCGAGGCCCCACTCGACGGCGCGCGCGCCAACGGTGACGGCAACGCGATTCATGCTGGAATCGAGCGGCCGATCCCAGATGATGCGGGCGACCCCGGGGTGATCCGCCAGCTTGCGGAGCACCTTATTAGGGAGCTCGACCGCCATGCCGTTCATCAGCCCGAGGCGCTTGCCAAGCTTGCCTCCGAGCTTGACGACGTCGGCGGACGTGTCCCAGCCCGGATTGAGCTGGATGATGACCCGCGACGTCCCGCCTTTGACTTCCCGATCCCGCTCGTTCAGCTTGTCGTCAAGCTTGGGGTGATCGCCTGGGCCGCGGCCCGGCGCC
>JBBSLV010000523.1:0-2806 GCA_038233535.1 Tepidisphaerales bacterium
AATCGCCAGTCCCGGCGACCGCAGTCGCGACAAGCTGGATTTCTACGCCGGGATTGGCGTGAGGGAGCTGATGCTCGTCGACCGCGACCCTTGGGAACTCGAGCTTTATCGTCTGGCGATCGGACGTCTTGAACTCGTCGGTCGATCCGATGTGGCCGTGGCGGATTCGATCGCCAGCACCGTCGTGCCCGTATCATTCCGCCTGGCCTCCGCCGCGCCGCGACCGAAGATCGAAGTGACCCACCGCGACGGCGCGCAACGCTGGATCGTTTGATTATTCAACAGAGAACTCAATGGCATTGACGTTTCACCACAAACAGCTTTCCAACGGCCTGGACATCATCGCCGAGGAGAATCCCGATTCGCATTCGTTCGCCGCGGGTCTGTTCGTCAAGACCGGGTCGCGCGATGAGGACATCGCGGTCAACGGCGTGTCGCATTTCCTCGAGCACATGATGTTCAAGGGGTCGAGCAAATACGGGTGGGAGGACGTCAACCGCATTTTCGACGAGATGGGCGCGCGCTACAACGCATTCACCAGCCAGGAGATGACCGCCTACTACGCCAATGTGCTGCCGGAGTTCACCGAGCGCACGATCGAGCACCTGGCGCACCTGCTCCGCCCGGCCATCCGCAACGAGGACTTCACGACGGAGAAGAAAGTCATCCTCGAAGAGATCGCGATGTACCTCGATGATCCGGGGCATCGGCTGTACGAGAAGCTGATGGAGGTTCATTTCGGGAACCACCCCCTCAGTCTCAGCGTGCTCGGGTCGGCCGACTCGATCAAAAAGCTGGAGCGTGACCAGATGGCGGAGTATTTCGCCAGCCGGTACGGGCCGGGGAATATGGTGCTGTCGGTGACCGGGCGAATGGACTTCGATGAGGTGGTCGCGCTGGCGGAGAAGTATTGTGGATCGTGGGAGCGGGTGAATGCGCTGCGCGAGCAGCCGCAGCCGATGTTCAAGCCCCAGCGGATCGACATGACCGATCCGAAGCTCAACCGCCAGTACACGATGGGCATGATGCCCGGCCCCAGCGCGCAGGACGATCGCCGCTTCGCCGCCCGCGTGTTGTCCGACGTCATCGGCGACTCCGACGGAAGCCGGTTCTATTGGGCGCTGGTCGACAACGCCATCGCGGAAGACGCCGACTTCGGCTTCTACCCGCACGACCTGTGCGGCTCGTTCTACCTCTCGCTGACGACCGACCCCGAGCGCACGGCGCAGGCGCTGGAGATCGCGCACAAGGAACTGGCGAAGGTCAGGGACGACCTGAACGACGACGAGGTCGAGCGCGCGAAGAACAAGATCGCCAGCAGTCTCGTGCTGTCGGGGGAAGTTCCGGTCGGGCGCATGCGGTCGATCGGCAGCCAGTGGATCTACAACAAGCGGTATCGCTCGCTCGAGATGGACACGGCGACGCTGAACGCGGTGACGGCCGGCTCGCTGCGGGCGCTGATGCGCGAGTACACGTTCGATCCGATGACGATCGTGACGCTGGGGCCGGGTCAGTGATTTGCGATTGCCGATTTGCGACTTGCGAATGAAAGACGAAAACGCGGAAGCCCTCGGCATTTCAATCACAAATCGCAAATCGGCAATTTGGGAGTGAGTCCATGTCCATCCGCTTCGTCATCGGCCGCGCGGGGTCGGGCAAGACGCGTCACGTCTTTCGCTCGATCATCGACGCGATGCGCGCCGACCCGCTCGGGCCTCCGATCTTTCTGATTCTCCCGAAGCAGGCGACGTTCTCCGCCGAGCGCGAGCTGACGTGCAACAGCGGGCTGTCGGGCTTTTGTCGGGCGCACGTCATCAGCTTTGATGAGCTCAGCCGCACCGTCCTCGCCGAGTGCGGGGGCGGTGCGATCCCGGAAGTCACACCCATCGGCCGGCAAATGCTCCTCGGCCACCTGCTGCGGAAGAACGCGAGCCAGCTCACGTTCTACGACGGCGTCGCGCGTCAGCCCGGGCTTGCGGCGCGGCTGGACGCGGTCTTCGACGAGTTCCAGCGCAGCGGCAAAGATCCCGCCGCGTTGAGCGAGCTGGTCGACGAGCTGAAGACCACCGCCACCGACGCCGAGGGCACGCTGCTCCTTCGCAAAATGCGGGATTTTCGGTTGCTCTACGCCGAGTACACCGCTTTCCTCGGCCAGGACCGCCTCGATCCGCACGGCCGGCTCACGCAGATGCTCCAGTGTTTGCAGGACTCATCCGCCTTCCGCGGCGCGACCGTTTACGTCGACGGCTTCGCCGAATTCACCGAGAGCGAACGGCAAACACTCGCCCGCCTTGCCCGCTTCGCGCAGCGCGTCGAGATCGCTCTGCTCGTCGACCCGTCGCATCAGACCATCCGCGACGTGCACCACTTGCCCGACGCGATGGATCTCTTCCACCAGACGCTCCAGACGTATCGCCGGCTGTCTTTCGCGTTCGAGCAGGAAGGCGTCGCCGTCATCGAGCCGCTCGAGATGAACGATGCGGAGCGATTCGCCCAACAAAAACCGTTTGAGTACATCGAGCGGCGCCTCTTCACCGAGCGCGCCAGACCGCTCCACGGCGACGTGCCGGTCGAGCTGATCGAGGCGCACGACCGCCGGGCGGAAGTCGATGCGGTGGCGCGGCGTATCCGGGAAATGCTGGCGGAAAACGTGCGGCTGCGCCAGATCGGGGTCCTCGTGCGCGACCTCGAGCCGTACCACGAACTGATCGACGCCAGTTTCCGCGAGCACGGCATCCCCTACTTCGTCGACCGCCGCCGCACCGCGGCCCATCACCCGCTGCTCGTATTCACGCGCTCCGCGCTG
>JBBSLV010000524.1:0-2791 GCA_038233535.1 Tepidisphaerales bacterium
CCGTTCCCAGAACGCCGGCGGCATGCCCACTCCCAACTGCCAACTCTCAACTGGCCATTATGCAACTAGCCACCGTCATCGGCCACGCGACTTCGACCATCAAGCACCCGTCTCTGACGGGCTGGCGGCTGGTGATCGCGCAGCCGCTGGGGGTGAATCGGCAGCCGGAGGCGGATCCAATCGTCGCGGTCGATAAGTTCGGTTCGTCGCCCGGGCAGACGATCGTGTTCAACGCCGACGGCCGTGGCGCCCGCGAGTACGTCGGCCATGACAAAAGCCCCGTGCGCTACTTCGTGATCGGGATTGTGGACGACTGAGGTGATTTGGATTGCGGATTGCGGATTGCGGATTTTGGGTTCTCCATCCAAATCCAAATGCAAATCCAAAACGGACAATATGATTTTCACCGCCCGGCAACTTCAGGAGCTGCACAAGACGAACGGTCACGTGACCGTCCCCGTCGGCTCGCGCATGACGCCCCTCGCGCAGGACTGGCTCCGCGCGAAGAAGGTTGCGCTGAAGTACGGGACGAACGGAAGCGCGATGGAGAAGCCCCCCGCTTCAGCGGTGGGTCCGACGCAGACGACGCAGACGGAGCAAAAAGCGCTGCCCATCACGTTCGCGCCCCCGGGCACGCTTCTGTGGTGGTGCGACGGTCCGTGCGGACAGGCGAAAGCCGCGATCGCGCAGCAGTCGCGCGAGTCGAGCCTCCAACCGCTCGACCTCCCCGCCGCCGCCGACAATTTGATTCCCGCGATCAAGCGGTTCGCGAGCGACGTGAAATCCGGTCGCGCATCCGGCGGCATTCTGCTCGTGCAGAGCGGATCGGCCGCAATCGTTTATTCCAACCGCTGCCCCTCGCTCCGCGCGATTCTCGGCACCTGCCGCCAATCGGTCGAGCAAGGGGTGCAGCAGTTGGCCGCGAACGTGCTGATCATCGAATACCCGTATCACTCGCTCCCGCAGGTGCGAAACCTGCTGGTCCCATTCGTCCGCGCCCGGCGGGAGTTGAGCGACGACGTCAAGCGACAGATCGAGGAGTTGTCTGGCTGCGGATGATGCGTGGCACGGGCTTCCAGCCCGTGTCTTGGTGAGGAATGACGGGCTGGAAGCCCATGTTGCAAGAATGCGAATCGGAAAAGTGACAGGTCGCGTCACGCTCAGCCGCTCCTACGACACGCTCGTGGGCGGACGGTTTCTCATCGTCGAGGTGCAGGACCGATTTTCGCTGTCCGGCAGGGCGCGCAAGACAACCGAATCCCTCGTCGTCTACGACCATTTGGGCGCGACGGATGGAGACCTCATCGCCTTCACGGAAAGCCGCGAGGCGACGATGCCCTTTTACCCGGAGAAGCGCGTCCCGCTCGACGCCTACAACGCGGCGATCCTGGATCACGCAACGGTAGCTCACGAGATTTAAGAGAGACCCATCATGGCATACGGTGCAAACGCAAACGGCAAGAACGCCGCCCCCCGCATCCCCGAGTTCAAGCTCAAGGAGCAGATGTGCGAGATCGGGCGCAAGATCTGGCTCAAGGGGTTCTGCGCCGGCAACGAGGGCAACCACTCGTATCGCATCAGCGAGGATCGCATTCTGTGCACCCCGTCGCTGATCTCCAAGGGTGCTCTCAAACCCGACGACATGTGCGTCGTCGACATCGAAGGTAAGCAGATCACCGGCAAGCGCAAGCGCACCAGCGAGATCCTGCTGCATCTGGCGATCTACAAGGAGCGGCCCGACGTGCGGGCGGTGATTCACAGCCATCCGCCGCACGCAACGGCGTTCGCCATCGCCGGCGTCGAGCTGCCCACTTGCATCCATCCCGAAGCCGAAGTGTTTCTCGGTCCGGTGAAGACCGCAAAATACGTCACGCCCGGCGACACGCGCCTCGGCGAATCGATCCGCCCATACATCAAGGACTCGAACACCATTCTTCTCGGCAATCACGGCGTCGTCTGCTACGGCCCGGATCTGGAGGACGCGTACAACAAGCTCGAGATCGTCGACGCCTACGCCCGCATCCTACTGCTGACGAAGCAGTTGGGCAGCGTGCGCCCGCTCGCTTCGCAGGAGATGAAGGAACTGCTCGACCTCAAGAGCCGCTTCGGCATGTTCGATCCGCGCACCGCGCCGGGCGCGACACCGGAAGCGCAGACGTGCGCCGGCACGGACTTTCTCTCGCGCGTGGGCGGCGAGATCGGCACGAAAGGCCGGATGGCGACCGCCGGCGGGGGCACGGCGCCGGTGCCGAGTGGTTCTGAACTGCGCCCGACCACCGCGGTGCAGTCGTCATCGATGGAGAAAGCGATCCACGCGATGACCCCGCAGAATTACAACGACGCCGACGTCGAGCAGCTCGTGCAGACGATCACGGATCAGATCATGGCGTCCGCGAGCTAAGCGAGCGGACAGTTAGCGGCGGTGCGCAGCACCGCGGGTTCCGCCGCAACAAATACCGCGGGTTCCACCGCAACAAATAGAGCAATCATGAAAGTCTCAATCATCGGCGGCGGCGGCAGAGTCGGCAGCAACGCGGCCTTCGCCCTCCAATGCGCCGGCATTGTCAGTGAAATCCACATCCTCGACGCCAACGAGCAGATGGCCGCGGGCGAAGCGCTCGATCTGCTTCACGGCACGAGCGTCGCCGGGGATCAGAAAATCTACGCCGGCAACTACGAGAAAACCGCCGACGCCGACCTCGTCTGCATCACGGCGGGTTTGCGCCGCAAGCCCGATGAGAGCCGGCTGGATCTGATCAATCGCAACGTGGCGCTGTTCAAGCAGATTCTC
>JBBSLV010000525.1:0-2778 GCA_038233535.1 Tepidisphaerales bacterium
AAAGCTTGCCGTGCATGGGTGGGGGATTGTAACGGGGCGGGGGCCAAAAGCGGATCGCCCACGAATCTCACGAATCTATACGAATCAAAGACATGGCTTCTCGTTCTCCTATTCGTGCAGATTCGTGAGATTCGCGGGCATCTTTTTCTTCAGTCCTTCTCCACGTTCAGCCCGGCCTCGGTCCAGCCGCGGTAGCCGCCGTCCATCGAATGGACGTTGGTGTAGCCCATTTTCTGGAGGTTGTCCGCCGCCAGCGCCGAGCGGAAGCCCCCGCCGCAGTAGAGAACGATTTCGGCGCGGGTGTCGGGGAGGGTCGTCTCAACATCGCGCTCGATGATCCCCTTGCCCAGGTGCGTGGCGTTGGGCAGATGGCCCTTCGCCCACTCGTGATCCTCGCGGACGTCGACGAGGTGGAACGTCTCCCCGCCGTCGAGCTTTCGGCGAACGTCGTCCACCGTCAGCTCTTTCACGCGGGACTTCGCGTCTTCCACGATCTTCAAAAATGCGGGCGTGTGCTTAGCCATGACCAGACCCTGGTTCAAAACAAATTGGAACACCGAGACACGAAGACCCCCACCATCATCATCATCTGTCACCTCATAATCCAATAATGAAGGATGAAGTTGGAGGAGTGAATGCCGCCTGAGTTCATCCTTCATCCTTGCGAATGCAGCGTTATCTGATCTACGCCATCCCATCCCAGCGCTCAGGCTCCTCATCCCAGCGCGCCTCGACCGGCGATTCAATTCGCTCGATCGCCAGCCGAGGGAAAGCGCGCATGATGGGTAACCGCGTCCCCCAGTCGGTCATCCGATCGGGGAGCATGACGGGTGAAATCTCGTTGGACAATGCTTCATGACGAACGGCGAGGGCAACCATTGCTCGACTCCTTTGTTAGGTGTGGGTGGTGTTGCTCACACTCACCCGCACGTTCCACCGCTAGATCGGCCGGTAAACCGCACCACCATTAGTTGTGTTTTGCCAGATTCCGAGTGTCCGATAATCTCGATGTTTTCGGGATTTGTTAGGACATGTTAGGGTTGGAGGGAAGTTACACGACCTGTCCCGCGCGGCTTCCTCGCGCCCATGAGGAACTTCAGTGGGCTGGCGGCGCTTTCCTGTTCGACCTGAGCCATCAAACACTGCTTCGGTGCCTTGTCCGGTCGCCAGCGGAGGAACGCCGTGCCGTGGCGGAAGCGGCCGCCGGTGAAATGGTCGTAGCGGACTTCAATGACGAGCTTGGGGGCGAGCGGTTTCCACGCGCTGCTGCGCTGCGTGGACCAGCGGCTCGGTCCGCCGGGGGCCCGGCCGGTGAAACCGGGCGTCTTGATCAGCGGCTCGAGCATCTTGGCGAGCTTCTTGCGCTGGTCGGTCTTGAACGAGGAGCAGAAACCGACGTGGTGGAGCAGCCCGTCCTCGTACAGCCCGAGCAGCAGCGAGCCGACCGCGCCGCCCTTGCCGGCGCAGCGGAAACCCCCGACCACGCAGTCGGCGGTGCGGAGGTTCTTGATCTTCACCATGCCCGTGCGGTTGCCGGACTGGTACGGCAGGTCCGTGCGCTTCGCGATCACGCCGTCCAACGCCCCGCCCACGCCGGCGAACCATTTGCGCGCCGTTTTCACATCCGTCGTCGCCGGCGAGAGAACGATGCGGTCGACGCCGCCTTTCAACCACTTGGTGGCGAACCGCTCCAGCTCCCGTCGGCGGACGTCGAGCGGCCGATCGCTCAGATCCTTGCCCCGGGCGTCGACCAGCAGATCGAACACGATCAGGACGGCGGGCGTTTCGGTCGAGAGTTTGGTGATGCGCCTCGTCGCCGGGTGGATGCGCTGGAGCAGCGCATCGAACGAGAGCGACTGGCCGGCGGGGATGACGATCTCGGCGTCGAGGACAAACTTCCTCGCCGGCAGCGCGAGCAGCGCGACGACGAGTTCGGGAAAATACCGCCCAAGCGGTTGCCCGGACTTCGATTGCAGATCGAGCTTCGGTCCGTCCCGGAACGCCAGGCAGCGGAACCCGTCCCACTTCGGCTCATACTGCCAGTCGGGATCGTCGGGAATTGTGTCGACGGACAGCGCGTCCATCGGGGCATACGACGTCTTCATCGGGAGGGCCATGCGCGCTCGCGCTCCTTTCTGCGTGAAACGAAGCCGTCCGTGGCGCGGTGGTGTTCGTTCCAGACAAGCCAGCAAATGCGGTGCGCGACGGCGGGAGGTTTTTCACCGTCGCGACGCACCATTCCCGGAGTCGAATCATTTTGACATGTCCGCTCGCTTCGCTTTATAACCCTGACCCCGCTTGGCGGGCGGAATTCCTTTCAATCGGCATGCGCCGCACAGAGCGTTCTGTGCAGTGTGAAGTTGGGCTTTTTCGGCAGTCACGACGATTGGCGGATTTCCAGAGTGCCGGATATGATCCGGGCACCCATTGCAAATTGATGAATCGTGTCTCCGTTAGTCGTTTAGGGCATACCATTTATGACGATCGATCAAAACCGGCGTCGGTTTCGCGCCACGTCCGCCGCCGCGGTGATGTTTCTTTTGATTCTTGCCGCCGCGACACCCGCGCAGGCCAGTGAAGCCAATCTCGTCCTGCCCAACCTCGAGCAGGCGCGCTTCTTCACCGGGGGAGACGCCCAGGGCGGCGTCGATGGCAAGACGCTGCTCACCTGGGGGCTGGCCATCTGCCTGGCGGGGCTGGTTTTTGGGCTGATCATCTACGAACACCTCCGCAAGCTGCCGGTTCACCGGTCGATGCTCGAGGTCTCGGAGCTGATCT
>JBBSLV010000526.1:0-2747 GCA_038233535.1 Tepidisphaerales bacterium
CGCACGCGAGACCTGGCAGCAGCGGCGCGGCCGGGCGCGGGGGGTGCTGGCGGCCCCCGCCGCGCGCGCGGCGGGCGGCCGAGCGGGGCACCACCGCACCCCCCCCCCCCCCACCCCCCCCCCCCCACCCCCGAACCCTCCATCGAACCCTCCACTGACCCCTCCCCAAGCATCACGCTGTACAGGTGTGCGTGGACGTGGTCGACGGCGATCAGCGGCTTGCCGAGGGACCAGGCGAGGGATTTCGCGGCCGTCACACCGATCAGCAGCGATCCGATGAGACCCGGGCGATGCGCGACGGCGATGGCGTCGAGGTCCGCGAAGCCGCAAGCGGCGGAGGCGAGGGCTTCCTCGAGCACGGGCAGGATGTTCTCGATGTGCGCCCGGCTGGCGATCTCGGGGACGACGCCGCGGTACTTCGCGTGCAGCTCGACCTGCGTGGCGACAACGTTGCTGCGCACGATTCGTCCGTCCGTCACGACGGCGGCGGCGGTCTCGTCGCAGGTGGATTCGAGGGCGAGGATGGTGGGCATGTAAGTGCGCGCCAAGCGCTACGGCTGGGTGGCGGGTCTGGTTCCCTTAATCGCGCCGCCGGGTGGGACCGCGTCGCGGTTCAGATCCGGCAACGTGGGCAGAGCCCTGCGCTCCCGCGGGGCGTCGGGGACGACTTTGCTCGGGTCGAGTTCCTCCTGCGGCTTTGTCGTGTCATTGGTGGCCGCGGTCGGTCTCGTCGTCGCCAGCGCAATCGCGGGCGGCGCGTTCTTGTCCCCTTGCAGCACGAGCAGCGCGATCATCGTGTCCACCGCGCGCTGAAGCTGCGCGTCCACCGGCTGCGTCGCCGGCGCGGTGGTCGCGCCGGCGGTCGTCGGCTGGGTCGTCACGCGCGGCAGCGGGCGCTTGTACAGCTCATTCTCGCGCCGGAGCATCATTGCCGCCCGCTCCTGCTGCGGGTCCATCGGCACCACGATGTGCGGCTTCACTCCATAGTCATCCCCGTCCTTCATCCCGGTCTTCCGATGTACGAGCCGGCCGCTGGGCAGGTAGTAATACGCGACGGTCAGCTTCAGCTCACCGGCCTTGCCGTCCAACTGGATCAGCTCCTGCACGGATCCCTTCCCGTATGTCTGCTCGCCGATGATCAGCGCCCGGCGGTTGTCCATCAAGCTGCCCGCGACGACCTCCGCGGCGCTGGCGGAGCCTTCGTTGACGAGCACGATGATCGGGAACTGCGGGAGCGTCCCCGGCACGCTCGCCCGCGCGATCTGCTCCGGCCGATTGCGCCCCTTCGTGCTGACGATCACCACGGAATCGAGGAACAAATCGGCGACCCCAATCGCCTGATCGAGCCGTCCCCCGGGATTGAACCGCATGTCGAGAATCAGCCCCTTCATCCCGTCGGACAGCAGTTGCTCGGTCACCGCCTTCATCCGCTCGGACGTGTCGGACGTGAACTGGGCGAGGCGGAGATACGCGATCTTCGGATCCGCGCTGACGAAGTAGTCCCACTCCCCGCTCTGCCTGCGCTGATAGCCGGTGATCGTCGGAACGACGATCTCCTGGCGCGTCATCGTGATGTCCTGCTCTTCCCCGGTTGCGTGGCGGACTTTCAGCGTCACTTTCGTGCCCAGCGGTCCGCCAATGCGCTTGATGACGTCGGGGAGGCGCTCGCCTTCGATGTTTTCGCCGTCGACGGCGAGGATCGTGTCGCCGGCCATGATGCCCGCCTTGAATGCCGGGCTGCCCTCGATCGGGCTGACGACCTCGATCGGCCCGTTCTCGCCCTTCTGGTCCAGCTCGATGCCCACCCCCTTGAACGACCCTTCGAGCATGCGGTCGAAATCCTCCTGCCTGGCCGGCGCGATGTAGACGCTGAACGGATCGAGCTTGCTCAGCATCCCGCTGATGGCCGCCTCGCGCAAGGCGGACTCGTCCGTGGGCTCGACGTAGTTCTGCTGCACCTGGCGGTGGATGTCGACGAGCGTGCGGACGAACGCATAGTCGTCGTCGCGCTGTGCCAGCGTGCCGGGAATCTGGAACGCGAGCACGGCGATGAGCAGCACGCTTCCCAGCCAGGCGAATTTCTCACGGTTCATGGAACGGGCTCCGCGGGGGATCAAAATCGGGGAATCGAACGCTGCTGCGAGGCGGGAATTCTATTGGCGCCGCCGCGCGTTGTCGCGGTTCCGGAGGAAGACAGGGATCCGGCGGGTGCGTGACGGTTTTGGCGGGCGCGACTTGACAGAATTCATTGGAGTGAAAAACGCCGTCTGACGCCTCGCCTGCGAACAACAACGGAAACCGCGCAGCTCGCCAAGCCCGCGAAGAACGGGGAACAGAAAATGGGACAGGTCCAATTCTTTTCTGATCAAGTTGAAAGCCCCAATTAACAGCATCAAATAAAGAATTGGACCTGTCCCGTTTTTCGCATCCGAGGCATGCAAGCAACGTATCCATCACCATAGACGGCGTCAAATAATTGGACCTGTCCCGTTTATCCGATTTCATCGATCGTTGGGGGATAGGCCCCGACTGCCTTGTGGTAGGCCTCGATCGCCGAGAGAACCTCATTGGCCTTGCCTTGGTTGTCGCCAGCAACATCTTCACGAGAGCCAACGACAAACTCGATGTACGCACCCACCACAAGCAAGGGGAGCAATAGCGCGGCGAGGATGATGAGTGCCATCGGAAGCGATAGCTTGAATTGAAGCAACCGCACGATCCAATGGCCCCGCTTATGTGCCGTGGCG
>JBBSLV010000527.1:0-2738 GCA_038233535.1 Tepidisphaerales bacterium
CATCGCGGCGCCCTCGTGCTGCTGGACGAATCCACCGGACGGCTGCGCACTGAGGCGGCAGTGGGGATGTCGCCCGAGGACATGGAGCGCGGCAAGTATGCGGTGGGGGAGGGCATCAACGGCAACGTCGTGGCCACCGGCCGCGCGCGCATCGTCCCGGACCTGCGCAACGAACCGGACTTCCTCAACCGCACGAACCGCTTCACCGCCGACGAAACGAACGGGCCGATCAGCTTCCTGTGCGTGCCGATCCGGATCGAAGGCCGCACGATGGGGGCCCTTTCGGTCGACAAGCCGCTGATCAGCGAGGAGCAACTTCACAGCGATCACGCGCTGCTCGACATCATCGCCGCGTTCCTGGCGCAGGCGATCCAGATCAATCGCATGGTCATGCGGCAGAAGGAGGAGCTGCTGGAGGAAAACGCGCAGCTCCGCGCGCAGGTGCGCGATCGCTATCGGTTTGAGAACATCGTCGGCGACTCCCCCGCGATGCACGAGGTGTTCGCCGTCGTCGGGCAGGTCGCCAATTCGCGAGCGACGGTTCTGCTGCTCGGTGAAACCGGCACGGGCAAGGAGATGATCGCCAAGGCGATTCACTACAACTCCCCGCGGCGCGAGAAATCATTCATCCGCGTGAACTGCGGCGCGCTGACGGGCACGCTGCTCGAATCGGAATTATTCGGCCACGTGAAGGGCAGCTTTACGGGCGCGATCCGCGACAAGCCCGGCCGCTTCGAAGCCGCCGACGGAGGGACGATCTTCCTCGACGAAATCGGCACGATGGAGCCGCACTTGCAGGTGAAACTGCTCCGCGTGCTTCAGGAGCGCGAGTACGAGCGCGTGGGCGACAACCAGACGATGAAGTCCGACGTGCGCGTCATCGCCGCGACCAACATCGACCTTCAGGAACAAGTCGCCAAAGGCGGGTTCCGCGAGGATCTGTTTTACCGGCTCAACGTCGTGAGCATCTACCTTCCGCCCTTGCGCAACCGGCGCGAGGACATCCCGCGGCTGATCGATTACGTCCTCGACAAGTACAACGCCATCAACGAGCGCCGCCTCCGGCGGATCAACCGCGACATGCTCAACGTGCTGCTGCGATACCCCTGGCCGGGCAACGTGCGCGAGCTGGAAAACGCCATCGAGCGCGGCGTGGTTCTCAGCAATGACGAAGACTTCACCGAAGAGCTGCTCCCGCTTTCGGTGCGCATGTTCGCCGCCCAGCGACGGACGTCGCAGTCGAGCGAGTCGATCGAGACGCTCACCAAACGCCTCTCCGACCAGGCCATCGCCGACTACGAGCTGCGCGAGGGCGAGATCTATCAGCTGGTGATCGACCAGGTCGAACACGCCCTGATCGACCGCGCCCTGCACCGCTGCGGGGGCGTGAAAACCAAGGCCGCGGATTTTTTGGGGATCAACCGCAACACGCTGAACAAGAAGGTCAAGGACCTCAACATCGACACCGCCGACTGACCGCCCGCTTCGCCCGGCGGTCGTCGCTTCAGCGACCCCGTCCTTCCCGATGCCTATGACTGCGTGCTTTGCCCGCGGTCTTTCGCGCAGACGCCACACCATTTCGCCCCGCGCGAGCGCTACCCGGGGGCGCGAACATACTCGACCGTCGCCGCGCAGCGCGGGCACCGGATGATGTACGTTCGGTGGATAATTAGCTCCCGTCCCTATTTATTCGCCCAGGAATCTACGGCGATCTTCAAAAATCCACGGCGCGCGCGGACCCGCCGGCGCAAACAAGGAAAAATAAAGGGGACACGACCCTTTATTTTCCACCCGTCTGGCTAAATCGGTTCATGCCCAGCATCGCTCGCGTCGCTCTTGCCGAGAGAACTAAATGGTCGTGTCCCCTTTATTCCCTCACGAGATCCTCTACCCGCTGCTGCAAGGCTGGGAGTCCGTCGCGATTTGAAGCCGACGTCGAGATGGGCGGCAGCGATCAACTCTTCAACAACATGGTCGGCCGCGAGTTCCAGCAGGAGGAAAACCCCGACGATCCCCTCGCCGGCCAGGTGGTGATCGTCACGCCGCTGCTCGTCGGCACGGACGGCGTGAAGAAGATGAGCAAGTCGCTTAACAACTACGTCGGCCTCACCGACCCGCCCAGCGGCCAGAGCGGCATGTTCGGCAAGATCATGAGTTTGCCGGATGCGCTGATGGAGAGCTACTACCAGCTGCTCACCGATGAGCCCATGGACGCCGCCCGCGCCGCCATTGCCGCCAACCCGCGCGATGCGAAGGTCGCGCTGGCCAGGCGCATCATCACCGCCTTGCACGACAAGCAATCCGCCGACGCTGGCGAGGCCGAGTTCGTGAAGGTGTTCTCGAAGAAGGAAGCGCCCGACGAGATGCCCGAGTTCACCGTCGGCCCCGGCCCGCACAAGATCGCCCCCCTGATCGTCCAGGCCGGCCTCGCGTCGAGCAACAGCGAAGCGATCCGCAAGGTCAGAGAAGGCGCCGTCCAGCTCGACGGGCAGAAGGTGACCGACGTCCACCACGCCCTGACGCTCGACAACCCCCTCGTCCTCAAACTCGGCCGAAAGTTCGCCCGGCTCAGGCAGTAGGCAGAAGGCGGCCCCGGGACGCCGGATGGGTACGTTGAATCTCTTTTAAGGAGTCGCGAAAGAATAACTTGAACAATTTCTGTTGCGGGTTCCTGCGGCCCGGCGGATACTGCGAGGATGCAGGATGCACCCGTTGCCGAAAGGATTCGGCAGAAGTTC
>JBBSLV010000528.1:0-2730 GCA_038233535.1 Tepidisphaerales bacterium
AACCCACGGTGGAACCCGCGTCGGAACCCGCGGTGCTGCGCCCCGGCGCTAAATGGGGGAGACCGGTGAAGCTCGTCGCCAACCTCCCGTACAACATCGCGTCGCCGCTGGTGATCGAGCTGCTGATCGCGGGCGTCGATTTGCTCGTCTTCACCGTGCAGAGGGAAGTCGCGGACCGGTTGCGCGCGCGGGAGAATTCCGACGACTACGGCCCGCTCACGGTGATGGCGCAGCTGCTGGCGAACGTTGAAGTGCTTCGCACGCTCCCGCCCCAAACGTTCTGGCCGGCGCCGAAGATCGACTCCGCGCTCGTCCGCATGAAGCGCGCCGACCAGCTCGGCGCCGACGCGCCGGCGGTCGGGCGATTCGTGCAGCAACTGTTCGCGGCGCGAAGAAAGACGTTAAGGCGAGCGCTGGCGCAGATGGGCTTCGACGGCGAGCAACTGTTGTCGGCGCTGGGCATCGATCCCCAATTCCGCCCCGAGCGCCTCACGCCGACGCAATGTCTGGATCTGTTCCGCCTGGCGCGACAGAACCACCCGGCGCCGGCGGGTGAGTGAGGGTGGACGACATCGCGCCCGACAGGATCGCGCCGGCCGCGAGCAGCAGCACGAGGTTCACCAGGTACATCGACGTCGACCGCTTGTGCAGCGCCTGAAACTCCGGCGACTCGCGCATCCCCTGGGCGCGAAGTTGCTCCATCGGCGTGGTGTTGAGCGTCGTCGACAGCGCCGCCATCGCGCCCGCGATCGCGAACAGCGCAAACAGCACGATCACCGCGCGCCGGCGCGTCAGCACCCACCAGCAGAACGTCCCGACGCACGCCGCGGCGGCGAAGAGCAGTTGCACGCGCTCGAAGGAGACGAACAACATCGGCGCCGCCTCCAGCGCGATCTCTCGGTCGCGGGCAAAGAGGGTTTGCACGAACAGGATGAGCGCAACCATCCCGCCGAACCAGAGACCCCAGGCGAGCTTGACGACGAACGAAACGAAGTAGCGCATGATCCGGGGAGTGTAGGGGGAGTGCGGTGTCACGTCATCGTGCGCCCGCGCGATCAATCCATTATTCATTCCCCGTTTAGCCGCGGTGCTTGCACCGCGTTCTCTCTCACGAATGAACGGGTGAACTGCGCGCGATGACCACGCGCGGTGCAAGCACCGCGGCTATTATAAACGGCTTCGCGCGGTGGAGATCAGGGGAACAACCCCTTCAACCGCAGCGCCTCCGCGACGCGCGAGATCGCGATCGTGTACGCCGCGGTGCGGTAATCGCAATCCGCTTCGTCGGCTTTGGCGTTGACTGCGTCGAACGCCTTTTCCATGATCCGCTGAAGCTCGTCCTGCACGCGTTTCTGGTCCCAGAAGAAGTTGTCGAGCCCCTGCACCCATTCGAAGTAGCTGACGGTGACGCCCCCGGCGTTGGCAAGGATGTCGGGGAGGACGGTGACCCCGTTGTCGCGGAGGATTTCGTCGGCGGCGGGGGTGGTGGGGCCGTTGGCGGCTTCGCAGACGACGCGGGCCTTCACGTGCGGCGCGATGGCGGCGTCGATCGTGTTTTCCATCGCCGCGGGGATCAGCACGTCGCAATCGCAACCGAGCAGCTCCTCGTTGGAGATCGCGTCGGCGTCGCCGAAGCCGGCGAGCGTGCCGTTTTCAATGTAGAACGCGCCGGCGGCGTCGGCGTCGATGCCGCGTTCGTCGAAGATGCCGCTCGATCGCTCGCTGATGGCGACGACGATCGCGCCGCGCTCGTGCAGCAGCCGGGCGGTGTGGTAGCCGACGTTGCCGAACCCCTGGATGGCCACGCGCGTGCCGGCGATCGTCTTGTTCTGCGTCGCGAGGAACTTGCGCAGGATGTTCATCACGCCGCGCCCCGTCGCCTCCTCTCGCCCGACGCTCCCGCCGATCGCCACGGGCTTCCCCGTCACCACGCCCAGCGCCTGGTATCCGACCATCATCGAGTACGTGTCCAGGAACCAGCTCATCACCTGCGCGTCGGTGCCGGCGTCCGGCGCGGGGATATCGTTGACCGGGCCGATAATGGGCATGATCTCGTGCGTGTAGCGGCGCGTGAGGCGCTCTTTTTCACCGATCGACAGCTTCTTCGGGTCGCAGACGACCCCGCCCTTGGCGCCGCCGTATGGAAGGTCGACCAGCGCGTTCTTCCACGTTTGAAGCATCGCCAGCGCCATGACCTCGTCCTGGTTGACGCCCATGTCGTAGCGGATCCCGCCCTTGAACGGACCGTGGGCGTTGTTGTGCTGGGCGCGGTAGCCGGTGAACACCTGGATCGACCCATCATCCATCCGCACGGGGCAGGAGACGGTGAGCACGCGCTTGGGCGACGACAGCACCGCCCGCCAGGTCGGGTCGAGCTTCATCGCGGTGTAAACGCGATCGAAGTAGAGGTGCGCGTTCTGCCAGAACTTTGAATGCTTGTCCGTCGAGGGGGCGAGACGATCGGTGCTGTCCATGCGCGTTGTTTTACCACGGAGCGGGGCGAAGCGGACGTTCACCGCCGACGTGGCCGCCACGACCCAGCCGACGTCGCAACCGGCGTCAAACCGCGAAGTTGTCCTCCAACGCCGCACGGAAGCCACGGACCTCCCCACGACCACGACCACTCCCGCCACGACACAGGCCACGACACAAACTGCGACGCAACCGGCGGCGGACCTGTCCACGTGGGTTCTCGTCTCCGACCCCACGGGCGAAGCGAGCGACGAAAAG
>JBBSLV010000529.1:0-2701 GCA_038233535.1 Tepidisphaerales bacterium
AACGCATGAGCCGCCTTACCGTCGAAATCATCGCCGATCCCGAAGTGGGCGGGTTTACCGCCCGTCTGCCCGACATCCCCGCGTACGGCGAGGGGGAAACGGAAGGGGAAGCGATCGCCGATCTGAAGGATGCGCTGCGCGGATATATCGAGACCTTCGGGCTCGACGACGCGCTGGCCCGTGTCAGCTCACCCGTGGTGCGGGAGATCGAGTGGAACCTGGCGAGTCTCGCCCGTGGCTAAATTCCCTCGTCCGACGGGCCGCGAGATGGTGCGGTTCCTTGAGAAGCAGGGTTTGCGAGTAACCAGAACGGTCGGCTCGCACCATTTCATGGACGACGGCGTTGCGCGGCGCACCTCCGTACCAGTCCACGGCAACCGCAACCTGAAGATCGGAACGTTGCGCAGCATCCTGCGTGACATCAACCTTTCGCCGACAGACTTCGAACGGCTCTGGCGGATGTGATCAGCGCATGAACCGCATCGGTCATCGGCTGCTCTGGTGCCGGCAAGTCCACGCTGTCCCGGCAACTCGGCCGGCGGCTCGACATTCCGGTCGTCCATCTCGACTCGCTGTTCTGGAAGCCGGGTTGGGTCGAGTCGTCGCCCGCCGAGTTTACCGAGCGCGTTCGCGACGCGCTCGTCGGCGACCAGTGGATCGTGGACGGCACGTATGTCAGCACGCAGCGCCTCGTGTGGCCGCGGGCCGACACGATTGTCTTTCTCGACTTTCCGCGCGCGGTCTGCCTGTGGCGCGTGATGTTGCGTTACCTCTCGCACCGCGGCCGAACGCGGCAGGACATGACGCCGGGGTGTCCGGAGACACTCGACTTCGAGTTCGTCGAATACATTTGGACCTTCTCGGCGGATTACCGCCCGCGCATCATCGCACGGCTGGAGCACCTTCGACCGGATCAACGGCTGATCGTCCTGAAGGGTCCGGCGGACGCGGCGCGGTTCATGCGCGACATCTGCATCGAACAGTCTTCAGAGGGCACTGGAACATGACCGTCACCACCACCGTCATCCCCGCCGCCGGGTTCGGGACGCGCATGCTTCCTGCCGCCAAGGCTGTTCCGAAGGAGCTGCTGCCCGTGCTCGACCGGCCGGCGTTGCAGCACATCGTGGAGGAAGCCGCGGCGGCGGGGGTGAGCCGTGCCGTGCTCGTGACGTCGCCGCAGAAGCGCGCGATCGAGGAGCATTTCGGGTCGTCCCACCAACTGCGGAAGCGGTTGAAATCATCCGGGAAAGAAGCCCTTCTGGGGTCGCTCGACGCGCTGCTGGCGAAGGTGTCGATCCAGACGGTTCACCAGCTCGAGCAAAAGGGACTCGGGGACGCGGTTCTTCAGGCCAAGCCGCTTGTGAAGGATCAGCCGTTCCTCTGCCAGCTCGGCGACGCCGTGTTCAGCGGGGACGTGTCGCCGGCGCGGCAGTTGATCGATGCGGCGCGGGAACTGGGCACGGCGGTGATCGGACTGGAGGAAGTCCCGCTGGAAAAAGTCAGCCGCTACGGCATCGTCGGCGGGTCAATTGTGCGCGACGGGATCCTGAAGCTCGACACGCTCGTCGAGAAGCCGGCGAGGGAATCGGCGCCCAGCCGCTACGCGATCGCGGCGCGGTACGTGCTTACGCCGGGGATCTTCGACTGCCTCGAGCGCACGACGCCGGGAACCGGCGGGGAGATTCAGCTAACGGACGCGCTGAAGCTCCTGCTGGCACGCGAGCCGATCCACGGCGTGGTGCTGCGCGCGCGGCGGCATGACATCGGCAACCCGGTCGACTGGTTAAAGACAAACCTCATCTTCGCCTCGCGCGATGCGGCGACGTGGGAGCAGCTCGCGCCGCTGCTGCGATCGCTGATGACATGACCGGATGCGCACGCCCACGGTGAAGCTCGCGCAAACACGCGCGCGCATCCGCGCGAACGAGCGACGGACGCGCGCAATTTGTTCACAACAGTATTGACGACGTGCCGCAGCGCGTTACATTTTCCGCGCAAGTTTCTGACCGGGACCGAAGGCGGTGGCTCCCCTTCGGTCCTTTTTGTTTTCAAATCGAAATGGAATTCGCGAGCGAGACGCGAGCTTCACGCGCCCGTCGCCGGCTGCGTCGCCGCGCCGGCGCCGCTGCTGTTGCCGTCGCGCGTGCGCGCGTTGACGGCGGTGACGTCGGGCAGCACGGGGACGATCTGCTCGGGCGTGAGCCATTCTTCCGGCGGGATCTTCGCGCGCTCCGTCTGGATCGCCGTCAGCAGCACCTGCTCCTCGCCTCGGTCGGCCGCGAGCAAACTCCTTACCTTTGCCGAAGCGTTGCCGCTATCGACCAGCTTCTGGAAGTTTCCGATGCGCACGCGCACCCTCGTCAGCGCGATCTCCAGATCCTCGATTTTATTGTTCTGAATCCGCCGCTCCTTGTCCCTCGCGTCCCATTCGTTGATCCCGATCCAGCGGGCGCCCCACCGCCGCTCCCCGGGATGGTTCGCGCCCAGCTTTTTCACGAGCTGGTTGTACTTCGCCTTCGCGTCGGCCAGCGTCTTGTCCTGCTTGATGACGTCGTCGGGATAGCGCGCCAGCGTGGTGCCCAGGAGGTTCAGCGCGTAGCTGTCGTCGGCGCCGGCGTCGCTATTCAGGTGGTCGATGAGCAGCAGGATCGCCTCGCCCTTGTTCTCGCGCATCTGCAGGAGGGTGACGACGCGGTTGATC
>JBBSLV010000530.1:0-2677 GCA_038233535.1 Tepidisphaerales bacterium
AAGTTGGCGTTCAGCACGCGGTTCGCCAGCGGCTGGACCATTTCCGTGGTCGTGATCAGCGCGGCCATCTGCGGGTTGGCCTGCTCCATCGGCAGGTCGTTGATCGCGCGGGCGGCTTCGAGAACGATCGTCGGGTCGGCATCCTTGAGGAACTTCGCGACGTCCAGGTGCTTCTGGTGCCGCAGCGCCAGCACGATCCCCATCCGCGCGGCCGGCGACTCGTGATTCGCCGCGTTGAGCAGTGCGCCGGTGTCGCCGATCCACGCCAACCCCATCGCGCCGGCGTGGCGGAGGAAGGCGTCGTTGTTGTCGTTCTCCGCCAGCATCCGCACGAGCGGCTCGACCGCGTCGGCGCGCCCGATCTTCCCCAGCGCCATGGCCGCGAAAAAACGGACGCGGGCGTTGCCGTCGGTGAGCGATTTCACCAACCCATCATAAGCGGCGGCGACGCGCCCCTCTCCGAGCATTTTCGCCGCCTGCGCGCGAATCTCGTCGTCGCCGTCGGCCAGCAGGGGGATGAGCGGTTCGAGCACATCCTTCTGCTCGCGCGCGATCTGCCCCAGCGCCCACATCGCGTGGATGCGCGCGAGCTGGTGCTTGCCGTCCGTCGCGAGCGTCGTCAGTGCCTGGCTCGACGAACCTTCGCGTTTTGCCAGTTCGAACTGCGCCGCCTGCCGCACGCGCTGATCGACATGCGCGAGCAGGTTGATCAGCTCCGGCTCATCGCGCTTCGTCATCCCCTCGGTGATCAGCTTCTTCGTCTCCAGCACGATCGCGCTTGCCGCGATTTCGGGGTTGAAGATGCGGATGATCCGCCCTTTCTGCTGCTTGCCGAAGTTGCCCATCCAGTCGGTGATGTAGGCGCCGCCGTCGATGCCGAACTCGATGTCGGTCGGGACGAGCCCGCGGATGAACTCGTGGCGATCCACCAGCTCGAAGGAAGCGCCCTTCGGCTTCATTGCGAACGACCATACCGGGCTGTGCGGCCCGGCGCGAAAATCGGTGAGGAAGAAATGGCCGTTGTAGCGCTCGGGCAGGCTCGTGCCCGGGTAGTACGTGCATCCGCTCGGTCCGCCCGCGATGTGCGCGATCGGGGGGATGACGTAGGCGGCGGTGTTGTTCTCTTCCAGGTTGGTGAGCCCTTCGGCGAGCCACGGGCCGGTGGGTTTGGGGGTCTGAATGTGCTGGTAGCCGATGCGCCAGCCCGTGTCCCCGCCTTCGACGATATAGGCCCAGCGCGCGGGGTCGCCGTGGTCGCAGTTGTTGTCCCCGGTGAAGAGGTTGCCGTAGTCGTCGAAGGCGAGCTTCTGCGGATTGCGCAGCCCGGTTGCGAAGACCTCCAGGTTTGACCCGTCGGGATCGCAGCGCAGGACCGAACCTTCATCCGGCAGGTCGATGATGTTCCCTTCCTTCGTTTTTACGTGCAGCCCGCGGTCGCCCATCGACATGTAGAGCTTTCCGTCGGGCCCGAAGCGCAGCCCGTGGAGGTCGTGGCCCAGCAGCGAGTAGCGCACGCCGAAGCCGCTCAAAAGTTTCTCACGGACGTCGGCCTTGTTGTCGCCGTCGGTGTCTTTAAGGAGCCACAGGTGGGGCACGTTGGAGAAGTAGACGTCGTCCCCGCGCACGAGCACGCCGGACGCGACTCCGTCGAGCGGGTGATTGAAGCTGTCGTCGTAGATGGTGGAGCGGTCGGCCTTACCGTCCCCGTCGGTGTCCTCGATCAGTCGCAACCGATCGGGGAACTGCGTGAGCGAGGAGAGGTCGTTGTTGTTCCAGCGCTTGATCATCTCGAGTCGTTGCTCGACCGTTTTGCTGGCCAGATCCTCGTCGATCAGGTGGTAGCGATGGCGGATGTCGTAGGCGCCATGCCCGACGGCGCCGCTGTCGAACCGGAACGTCTCGACGACCCAGAAGCGCCCCTTCTCGTCGGTGCACAGCGCGACGGGGTTGGCCAGTTGCGGCTCGGCGGCAAACACCTCGGCCGAGAGCCCGGGCGAAAGCGTCAGCCGCTTGATCTGCTTCGTCGCCAGTTCAAACGCCGGGGGGACGTCGGGCACGTCCAATGGCGACGGATCGGGCTGCGCGGGCGTTGAACCCTCGCCGGCGGGCGCCGCGAACGTCGTGGAGGTCAGGCACAGGGCAAGAACGACGGAAAATAGGCGAGCAATCATGGGATGGTGAATAATAGCCTCCGGTGTGGGCATCTCAACTACCGCAGCGATTCGGCGCCGTTGCCGCGGGGTGCGTGACAGCTTATGCGGCCTCTCGTTCAGACGTGGCCGTCCCGCGTCAAGAAACAAAGGCAACCGCGAAGGCCGCGACCGGCGCGAAGGGGGCCGCGAAGGGGAAACCAAGTGTATTCTCCTTCGCGTTCGTTCTTCGCGGTATTCGCGGCCTTTCGCGGTTGCCGTTGTTGTTGCGCAGGCGAGCGTCAAACGGCGTTTCCCGCCCCAACGGATTCCGTTAACTCTTGCCCGCCGAAACGGTCACGCACCCGTTGCGGCGGGACATCCAGAACAGATCGCCCCGCTTCGCGCTGCACGCACTCTGTCGCGCATAGAAATGGAAACGCAGCTAATCCGCCCGGCGTCTGTGATCGAAAGGAACCTATAGATGCATATTCAACTCCTGGAACCGCGTCGCCTCTTCGCCGCCAGCGCTGACCTCGACGGGGACG
>JBBSLV010000531.1:0-2577 GCA_038233535.1 Tepidisphaerales bacterium
GATGCACAAGTGCGAGCTGACGCCGGAGACGATCTCGATGATCGTCCCGCACCAGGTGAACCAGCGCGTGATCAACAGCGCAATGGAGAAGCTGGGGATGGGTCCGGAGAAGGCGTACGTGAACATCGAGCGGTACGGCAACACGTCGGCGGCGAGCATTCCCATCGCGCTGGACGAGGCCGTTCGCGGGGGAAAGATCAAATCGGGCGACACGATCATCTTCGTCGCCTTCGGCGCGGGCCTCACGTGGGCCAACGCGGTGGTGAGATTCTGATTCACGGTTCCTCTTCTCTAACTTCAAAATACAGCCGCCAAGGACGCAAAGAACGCCAAGAACGCAAAGAAAAATTGGAAAAGGGATTTTCTCCGGTTCTTTGCGTCCTTGGCGTTTTCTTGGCGTCCTTTGCGGCTCAATCAGATGGCAAGCACCACTTACATCCTCTGCCCCGGTCAAGGCGCTCAGGCCGTCGGGATGGGAAAGGACTTCTACGAGAAGTCGCCGGCCGCGAAGGACGTGTTCGAGACCGCGAACGCGGTGCTTGGCTTCGATCTGGCGAAGCTCGCCTTTGAGGGTCCGGACGAGCGGCTGAACCAGACGGACATCAGCCAGCCGGCGATCTACGTCACCAGCGTCGCCGCCTACCGCGCCGCGGTGGCCGCGGGGGTGATCGGCGAAGGCGCCGATCAGCAGTATGCGGGGTTGAGCCTCGGAGAGTACACGGCATTGCATCTCGCCGGTGTGTTCGGCTTCGAAGATGGTTTGAAGCTTGTCGCCGCCCGCGGGCGATACATGCAGGAAGCGGCCGTCGCCACGCCCAGCAGCATGGTTGCGATTATGGGCGCGGATGAGGCCGCGGTCATGAAGCTATGCCAGGAGTCGGCGCAGGGCGAGGTGATGGTGCCGGCGAACTTCAACGCGCCGGGGCAGATCGTCGTCAGCGGGAGCGAGGGTGCGTGCGATCGGGTCGTGACCGGGGCTTCCGCCGCCGGCTATAAAGCGGTTCCTCTCACCGTTGCCGGGGCGTTTCACAGCCCGATCATGCAGAGCGGCGCGGACAAGATGAAGGCCGAGCTCGAGCGCGTGACGTTCAACGCGCCGCGCGCGACGGTCTATTCGAACGTCACCGCCCAGCCGCACACCGACGGTGCGTCGATCAAGCGGCTGCTCGTCGATCAGATCGTCAAGCCGGTTCGCTGGGAGCAGACGATGCAGACGATCGCAGCCGTCGCGGACGCGCGGTTCGTCGAGCTGGCGCCGGGCCGCGTGCTGACGGGATTGCTGAAGAAGATCAACCGTCGTCTTGCGGTGCAGACGTTGTCGACCGCGGATGCGCTGACCGTAGTGAAGAACGTTTAGCCGCTCCGCTTGCGGAGCGCGTCGTCGTCGTGCGGATTCGCACGCGTCGCAAGCGACGCGGCTAAATGGGTGAGGAGAGACCATGACCGAAAAACGCGTAGCCTTCGTCACCGGCGCCAGTCGCGGCATCGGCGCGGCCATCGCCAACCGGCTCGCGAAGGACGGGCTGCACGTCGTCGCCGTCGCGCGGTCGGCCGACAAGCTTCAGCAGGTCGTCGACGCCATCAAGGCCGAGGGCGGCAGCGCTGAAGTCGCGACCTGCGACATCGCCGTTTCCAAGAGCCTCTCCGACACGCTCGAGAAAATCATCGAAGCCCACGGCCGGCTCGACGTGCTCGTGAACAACGCGGGCATCACGAAGGACGGCCTCATTCTCCGCATGGAGGACGAGGACTTCGACACGGTGATCAACACGAACCTCAAGAGCGCGTTCGTCGCCATCCGCTCGGCAGCCCGGCCTATGATGCGGCTGAAGGGCGGCGTCGGCGGGCGGATCATCAACATCAGCTCCGTCGCCGGCGTCGCGGGCAACGCGGGGCAGGCGAATTATTCGGCCTCGAAGGCGGGGCTCCTCGGGTTGACGAAAACCGTCGCCAAGGAGCTGGCGGGCAAGAACATCACGTGCAACGCGGTCGCGCCGGGTTTCATCACGACGGACATGACCGACGTGCTGCCCGATGCGATCAAGGAAGGCGTCAAGCAGTACGTCCCGCTCAAGCGTTTCGGCCAGCCGCACGAAATTGCCGCCGCCGTCGCGTTTTTGGCCAGCGCGGACGCGAGCTACATCACGGGGCAGGTGCTTTGCGTGGACGGGGGAATGGTGATGTAAGTAAGTTTGCGACGGCGACACATGGCGGCTCGCTGTCAACCGATTGCATTCAAAGTCGCCACAGATATAGTTTTCGCACCTCTGGCCGCGCGGCGGCTGGGGCCGGTCGGATTGACAGGGTAGGAAATCCTATGGAAGACGTAGACCAGAAGGTCATTGAGATCGTTAGCGAGCAAATGGGCGTCGATAAAAGCGAGATCACGCGCGAGACCCATTTCATCAACGACCTGAACGCCGACTCCCTCGACACCGTCGAGCTCGTCATGGAGTTCGAGGACGAGTTCGAGTTGTCCATCCCCGACGAGGAAGCGGAAAAAATCCAAACCGTCGGCCAGGCCATTGATTACATCAAGGAACACGGGAGCAAGTAAGGGGCAGTAGGCAGTAGGCA
>JBBSLV010000532.1:0-2574 GCA_038233535.1 Tepidisphaerales bacterium
AAGAAGGATGAGTCGGGCCAGCCGATCGAGGAACCGGAGGAGATGGTCTGGCGCGTCGCAGAAACGATCGCTGCGGAGGACGCGAAGTACGGCGCGTCCGAAGCCGAGATCGATCAGACAACGCGTGACTTCTATGCGCTGATGACGCAGCGCACGTTCGAGCCGAACTCACCCACACTGATGAACGCTGGCCGGCCGCTGGGCCAGCTCAGCGCCTGCTTCGTGCTGCCGGTGGAGGATGAGCTGTCCAATGATCAGTCTGGTATCTACGACACGCTCAAGAACATGGCGCTCGTCCACCAGTCGGGCGGCGGTACGGGGTTCGGCTTCAGCCGCATCCGCCCGACGGGGGACCACGTCCGCAGCACCACCGGCGTCGCGTCTGGTCCGATCTCGTTCATGTCGCTGTATGATTCCAGCACGGAAGTCGTGAAGCAGGGCGGCACGCGCCGCGGCGCGAACATGGGCATCCTGCGCATCGACCATCCGGATGTGTTGCACTTCATCGACTGCAAGCAGGACAACACCAGGATCACCAACTTCAACATCTCCGTGGCGATCACGGACGCGTTCATGAACGCGGTGGCGCGCGGCGAATCGTACGACCTGATCAGTCCCCGCACCGGCAAAGCCGTCGGGACGCTGGACGCGCGCGAGGTCTTCGACAAGATCGTCGTCAACGCGTGGCGCACCGGCGAGCCGGGTGTCTTCTTCATAGACCGGGCGAACTACTTCAACCCCGTCCCGCACCTGGGTAGCTATGAGGCGACCAATCCTTGCGTCACGGCGGACACCTGGGTGCAGACTTCGGACGGGCCCCGGCAGGTGGTGGAACTGCTCGGCCAGCCCTTTGAGGCGCGCGTAGACGGCGAAGACCACAGCTCCGGCGCGAGAGGATTCTTCCGTACGGGTCACAAGCCCGTCGTGCGGGTGGAAACCGCGGAAGGCCACGTCCTGCGTCTCACGGCGGATCATCGGGTCCGAAAGGTCACCCGCTTTACGCGTTGGGTGACGGAAAGCGAGTGGTGCGAGGCGGGGCGGTTGCACGACGGAGACCAACTCGTTCTGAACGATCATCGCTCGAATGCGTGTTGGCCCGGCACGGGAACCACCGAGGAGGGCTACCTGATCGGGCTGCTCGTGGGCGACGGCGTGCTCAAGACTGACAAAGCCGTGCTTTCCGTGTGGGAAAACGCTGCCGTGGCGAACGGCCCGGATGCCGGGTTCTCCACCGGGGTACGCGCGGTGATGCGCGAGGCGCTTGATGCGGCTCGCACACTTCCACACCGGAGCGACTTTGCCGGGTGGATGGCGGTTCCCGGACGCGGCGAGCACCGCCTCGCGCTTGGGGCGCTCCGGACACTCGCCGGAAACCTCGGCATGACGCCCGGTCACAAGACGATCACTCCCGAGATCGAGCGCGCATCGAGCGATTTCTATGTTGGGCTTCTGCGGGGCTTTTTCGACGCGGATGGATCGGTGCAGGGAACGCAAAGCAAGGGTGTCAGCATCCGCTTGGCACAGAGCGGCCCGGACGCAGCCTGCCTGCGGGCCGTTCAGCGGATGCTGCTGCGCCTCGGGATCGCCTCCACGATCCACGCCAACCGCCGGGACGCGGGCAAGAGCCTGCTACCGGACGGCAAGGGTGGAATGCGGGAGTACCCGACTCAGCCGCAGCACGAGCTGATCGTCAGCAACGAAAACGTTGTGCGCTTTGCGGAAATGATTGGCTTTGCGGATACGGACAAGGCGGGGCGCCTCGCGAGGGCCCTCGGCGCATACCGCCGCACGCCAAACCGCGAGCGCTTCGTCGCGACGGTATCCGCCGTGACAGAAGATGGCGCGGAGGATGTGTACGATGTTCAGGTGCCGGGGATCAACGCGTTCGACGCGAATGGCCTGTACACGCACAATTGTGGTGAACAGCCGTTGCTGCCCTACGACGTGTGTAACCTGGGCTCGGTGAACGTCGGGATGTTCGTCCGCGATGACCTGCCGGCGGCCGTGCCGTGGTACGAGAAGATCGATTGGAAGGAGTATCGCCGCGTGGTGCAGCTCGCGACGCACTTCCTCGACAACGTGATCGATGCCAATCAGTACCCGCTGCCGGAGATCACGGACCTGGCGAACCGCATCCGCCGCATTGGTCTGGGCGTCATGGGCTTTGCGGATCTGTTGGTGCGCCTCGGCGTGCCGTACAGCTCGCCTGAGGGGGTGGAGATCGGCCGGCGCATCATGGATTTCCTGGACGAGGAGTCGAAGAAGGCGTCCGAGCAGCTTGCAGAGGTACGCGGCACCTTCCCCGAGTGGGAGAAATCCATCTGGGGTCCGGACGAGACCGCCGCCCGCGCGCCCAACGGCGAGCGCATCCGCCCCGAGCGCAAGCTACGCAACTGCAACGTCACCACCGTGGCGCCGACGGGGACGATCTCCATCTTCGCCAACTGCTCCAGCGGCATCGAACCCCTCTTCGCCGTCGCGTTCATGCGTAATCAGGCCGGCGCGATGATGCCCGACGTCAACAACGACTTCGTCACCAAGGCCAAGGAAGAGGGCTGGTACTCGGAAGACCTG
>JBBSLV010000533.1:0-2566 GCA_038233535.1 Tepidisphaerales bacterium
CATTCGCGACGAAATGGAGCGCGAGCGCGCCCGCCGCGGCGTCGCGCCGCAGCCGGGGCAGGAGGCGATGGGCGAGGCCGAGATGGAGCTGCTCGAGCGGCGATTGGCTGACCGCATCGATGAAGTCATCACGCGGCGTCTGGGCAACCAGCAGCCGCAGCAGCCGGTGCAGCCCGGGGTCGTAGTAGTGCCCGACCGGGGCGGACAGGCGGACGCCGCGGCCATCGAGCGGCGCCTGAACGAGATGGAGCGGCGCCTTTCGCAGCAGGTAGATGAAGCCGTGCGCCGTCGTACGGCGGAACTCGAGGACGAGGTCGAGCGGCTTCGTGACGAGGAGCGCGAGATGGTGATTGTCGGGGGCGATACCGTCATGGCCGCCGAGCGCCAGCCGGGAATCTTCCAGCGCTTCCAGCAGATGGACCTGCGGGAAACGCACCCCTACATCGGGGTCAGCTTCGATCCCACGCAATTCGTGATCGGCGGGCGGCTGAACCTTGGGCCGGTGACGCCGAACAGCCCCTTCAACCTGGTACCGGAGCTGGCATTCGGCATCGGGGAAGATGATCCGACACTGCTCCTGGCGGCAAACCTGCAGTACAACTTCGGTGCTATCGGCGGCGGGATTCCGCTCTCGCCCTACGTGAGCGTCGGTGGCGGGCTGTTCAGCAAGACCTTTCTCGCCGTCAATGCCGCGGTCGGCACCTCGGTGAACCTTCGGGACGCCGGCTTCGGCGAACCGCTCCGCGGCTTTGTCGAGTTCCAGGGCTTGAACCTGTTCAACCGCCAGCGGCTGCTGGTCGGGCTCAGCATAGACACGCCGTAGAGAGTTGGTCCCTCGGCAGGTGCCGCCGTCTTCGTGCACCTGCCGGGGGGGCATGCGCACGGAACGTGCTCCTGCCGCCGGAAAGCAGCAGGCCTGGTACTCTTTTTCTATTTCAACGGAGGGTGGTATGCAGACAGGGATTCGCGACTGGGGAGATGCATTCATGATCTCGATCGCAGATGCGCTCGCGCTGTTCATCGCGGCAATTCCGAGGATCATCGGCTTCTTGCTGGTCATCCTCATCGGCTGGTTCATCGCCACGGCAATCGCGAAAGCAGTCGCCGTAATCCTGCGCAAGATCGACTTCAATGGTCTGGCGAAGCGCTCCGGCTTCAGCGATTTCGTCCACAGCACCGGCGTGAAGACGGATTCATCCGGCTTCATCGCCGAGGTGACCAAGTGGTTCGTCCGCCTGATTGTACTCGTCGTTGCGTTCGATGTGCTGGGGCTCCCGGCGGTCTCCGAAGTGTTGCAAGAGCTGCTGCTCTGGCTCCCGAATCTGATCGTTGCCCTAGTGGTGCTGGTGATCGGCGGCCTCGCGGCCCAAGCGGTGGCTGGCGTGGTGCGCGGTGCGACGGCGGAAGCCGGCTTCAGCAACCCCGACACCTTGGCCACCATTGCGAAAGGCGCGATCTGGGCCTTTGCGATCATCGTGGCGGTCAATCAGCTTGGCATTGCCACCACACTCGTCAACACGCTGTTCATGGCTGCGGTGGGCGCTGTCGCGCTCGCAACCGGCTTGGCCTTTGGGCTGGGCGGCCGTGAGACGGCCAAGGACATTCTGGAAGATTGGCGCGAACAGGGGAAGAAGGCCAAGGGCAAGGCTGGAGATGCCGCCGATGCGGCCAAGAAGCAATCGGGCGGCGACAAGAACAAGAAGCAGAGTGGGAACCGCGATGCTGCTGACGCCGTTCGCGCGCATGTCAACGCGCCGGTCGTCGATGAAACCGACGATGATGACGACATCATCGTGAAGCGGACGTAGATCACGCGCCGCCCTGCGGGAGCCAAAACAACGCCCCGGCCGGAGTTTTCCGGCCGGGGCGTTGTTTTGGTGGCGCAGCGAGGAATGGGCCGGCAGCACTCCCTTTCCGCCCCGCTGCACAATTCAAAATAAAAAATCAACCATCCGATATTACTGTTCCGCCCTCACTCCTCGTAGGCGGTTTTCAACCGTTCAACAACCGCCGGGTCTGCGAGGGTGGTCGTATCCCCCAGCGCACGGCCCTCGGCGATGTCCTTGAGAAGGCGCCGCATGATCTTGCCGCTACGCGTTTTGGGCAGATCGGCGGTGAAGAGGATGGCGTCCGGGCGGGCGATGGCCCCGATCTTTTTGACCACGTGCTGCTCTAGTTCCTGCTTCAGCTCGTCGGTCGGCTCGTGGCCCTCCTTGAGCGTCACGAAGGCGGCGACCGCCTGGCCCTTGAGTTCGTGCGCTTTGCCGACCACCGCGGCTTCGGCGACGCTGGGGTGATCTACCAGTGCGCTCTCGACTTCCATCGTGCCGATGCGGTGCCCGGCGACATTGAGGACATCGTCTATGCGGCCGACAATCACGAAGTTGCCGTCCGCATCGCGCTTTGCGCCATCGCCGGGGAAGTACACGCTCTCGCCCGGCTGGGCGTCATCTCCCGAACCCACCGTTTGCCCCGCCCACTTAGACCAATAAGTCTCGCGAAAGCGCTGCTCGTCGCCCCAGATGCCGCGCAGCATCGAAGGCCACGGGCGGCGGATCGCTAGAAA
>JBBSLV010000534.1:0-2565 GCA_038233535.1 Tepidisphaerales bacterium
CCTCCTGAAAGTGCTTCCGCCCCCGCCCCCCGGTGATCCTATCCCTCCTGACCCGGTCGTCATTTTCGACCCCTACCACGGGCAGGGGTTTGGCGACGGCACCGGGACCAGCACGGGAACGCCCCCCGCGCAGTATACGAATCAATCGGCGGAGCAGCACCCGGCGCGGATGTTCCGTTCGAGCATCCGCGACCCGCGCGCCGGCACGTTCGACGCCAACAACGGCGCGCGGCTCACCCCGCGAAACCAGATGCTGCTTCGCGCCGCCATCGCCGCCGTCAACGCCGAGGATCTGCGCGACAGCGACTTCAACGTCACGGCGCGCGACATCACGCTTCCCGTGACGGTCGATGGCGAGGAGGCGGTTGCAACGATCACGGTCTATGGCACCGAGCTCCAGCCGTTCATCACGGAGGTGTACGTCAACACGGACAATCTCACCGGCGACACGACCTCTCCAAACCCCAACGGGTACATCGCAATCGAATTAACCAATCCGTACGACGAAGATATCGTGCTCGGGCCGGCGGGGGGTGAACCTGGGTGGACGTGCGGCATGATCGACCGCCGCGGCCCAAATCAGACGGCGGTTCCGCTCCCGCGCACGCCCGGCGGCGCGCAGCTGCTGATCACGCCGCTGCTGGTTCCGTCGGGCTTGCCGACCTGGCGGTTTCCCCCTGGCACCGTGATCCCAGCCGGGGGCAAGCTTCTGCTGGAAAATTACGACCCCGTCGGCGATGGCTTGGCAACCGAGAACGCGGCGACGCATCGCCCGGCGGACGTGATCTTGACCAGCACCGCACTGCCGGAGACCGAGGCCGCTGACGATCCCGCGACGATCTACGTTCCCGGCTTGCACCGCGTCCTCCAAGGCTCGGCAACGGACCCGTCGAACGGCGGCGAGTTCGTTCTCCTCCGTCCGCTCCGGGCCGATGGCGTCGCCGAGGGCGAGGAGATCAATATCGATCCCAGCGTCGCGCTGAGCAACATGGTTCCCGTCGACCAGTTCGACTTTACCGGCGCGACGCACCCGAGTGGGACCGCGCCGCCTTACCTCTGGATGCACTACGTCCGCGAGAACGGGCCGGGGCTGGAGTGGCGCTTTGTCTATCCCGGCCGCTACGACGCAAACCAGTCGCTGTCGCTGTCTGCCGTCGCGGCGGCGGCATCGGAGGACTCGCGACACCAGGGCGTGCAGCAACACGTGATGCTGGCCCCCAAAGCGCCGCCGACCCTCATCGAGAAGCCGATCCTTCTGCTGGCCGACGACCCTGTGGCCCCGACCGCGCCCTACGTCAGCCCGTTCACCATTCAGATCGCCAACACGGACTTCGGCGGACCGAACAAGGTGGGCGCCGTAACGCCAAACCAGTTCCCCTTCGGCACGTTCGCGCGCAACGGGGACATCCTCCAGGTGCCGTTCATCGGCGCGTACAAGATTGAGTTCCCCACCGCCCTCGGCGCCGTGCCGGGCGGCATTCTCGAGATGAACAGCGTGTCGATGGACAGCGTCTTCGCCGAGGACACCGACACCGCCAATGATCCAATCGTCCTGCCCAGCGTCCCCGCCGACACGGGGGTTCAGGATCGGGAGCAGATCGGGCGGTTTTATCCGATCGACCGCAATATTCCGCACACGCCGGCGGGCACGATTCCCACCGACGATTTCCATTCCACGCCGGGCGAGTACTTCAATCACCCCGCCACGCCGACGGATCCGCTCGACCCCGCCTACGTGCCGCAGTGGCGCTACCAGTGGGCCGCCGACATCTTCGACTACCTGACGGTGCAAGGGCCGAACGAGGACTTCTTCCCGAGCATCTCGCCGCTGCTGTATCCCGCGCCCGATCCCACGCCCGTCTCGAATTCCGGGGGCACGGCGGGGGACACGTCGGAGACAACGCCCGACGACACCAACGACCACGCCGAAGACGCCGCCGGCGTGGATGGGTTGATCAACATCAACACCGCGGGGTGGCGCGTCCTGTCGATGCTCCCGATGGTCGTTGATCCCGCCACCGGGGCGATCGACATTGCGCGGAACAACGATCTGGCGAAAGCCATCGTCTATTGGCGCGACGTGGACGGCGATGGGACGGCCGGCGCGCCGTTGGTGCCGCACGGGCCGTTCAAGACGTTGTATGAGTTGAATCAGGTGATCGACCTGCGTCCGGGCGGCGACACGACGCGCGGGTTCCGCAACAGTATGGCCCGGCTCGACCCGTTGTCCCCCACGGAGCCGGGCAACAACGCCGGCGATATCTCACCGGCCGACCCCCTGCTGACCGACGGCGTCCGCAATGACTTCGAGGAAAAGACGCTGACGCTCAACCGCATCAGCGACCTCGTGACCACGCGGTCGGACATGTTCACCTGCTACCTGCTCGTGCAGGGCTGGCGGGACGCGGGGACGCCCAATGCGTCGCTCGTCGTGCAGCGCCGGGTGGCGTTCATCGTTGATCGCTCGGAAACCACCCCCACCAACCCGCAGGCGAAGGTGACGTACGTGCCGAACAACTGAGGCCCGCTGCGCGGGAAGAACCAAGATCCAAGATCCAAGAACCA
>JBBSLV010000535.1:0-2562 GCA_038233535.1 Tepidisphaerales bacterium
AAAGTCCGCACGAGTACCTTCGAGCTCGCCGACCCCGGCGACGCCCAGCACATCGGCCTCACCGAGCGCGCCGACCTCATGCTGATCGCCCCCGCCACCAACAACCTGATCGCCAAGGTCGCCCACGGGCTAACCGACGACCTCGTGAGCCTCATGATCTGCGCCGCCGCTTGCCCGGTGGTGTTCGCGCCGTCGATGAACAACCGGATGTGGGATCACCCCATCGCGCAGGAGAACGTCGCGAAGCTGAGCCGGATCGGCTACCGGTTCATCGGCCCCGAAACCGGCTGGCTCGCCTGCCGTAACGTCGGCGCGGGCCGGCTGAGCGAGCCGCAGAAGATCGTCGACGAGGTCGTGCAGATGCTGACTGAGAGAAGCCCGAATGACGAAGCCAGAACTCCTGAAAGCCGAATGTCGAAACCAGAATGACGATTCAATGACGAGTGACCAAGCCCGAATGAAGAGGACGCGCCCGTTTTCCTTCGTCATTCGGGCTTGGTCATTTGTTCGTCATTCTGGTTTGGACATTCGGGCTTTCCCCTCGTCGTTCTCGTTTCCTCATTCGGGCTTTCGCAAGGCACTCCTTCCGCAGGAGGCCGAATGAGAGTCCTCATCACCGCAGGCCCCACGTTTGAGCCGATCGACCCCGTCCGGTTCATCGGCAACCGCAGCAGCGGGCGGATGGGCGCCGCCCTGGCGACCACCGCTTCAGCGGGCGGGCACACCGTTACGCTCCTCCTCGGTCCCGTCACCGCCCCCATGCCTTCCGACGTCCGCCGCATCGACGTCTTCTCCTCCCGCGACATGCACGACGCCGTTTTGCGCGAGTTCCCCCACCACGACCTGCTCATCATGGCCGCCGCCGTCGCGGACTTTCGTCCGAAGCATATCATCGAGCAGAAGGTCCAGCGCGGCGGGACCCTCACGATCGAGCTGGAGTCCACCGAAGACATCCTCGCCGCCGCCGGTCGCATCAAGCGGCCCGACCAGCGCACGATCGGCTTCAGCCTCGTGCAGCGCGGCCAGATCGAGCGCTCCCGCGACAAACTCCGCCGCAAGCACGCCGACCTGATCATCTACAACCCCCTAGACACGATGAGCAGCGCCACGATCGAATCCATCCTCCTCTACCCCGACGGACGGAGCGAGGAGCTGCCGACGCTACCAAAGCCCGCCTTCGCCGCCATCCTGCTTGCAAGGGCTACTGCTCTCTTTAAGGAAACAGCAGAGAGTGAACCGCAGATGAACGCAGATGAACGCAGATGAAGAACTGCCTCTTCGTCTTATCCGTGTTCATCTGCGTTCATCTGCGGTTAAGATCCCTCTTCGATTGGAGATGACCCCTTGCCCGACCCCATCCAAGTCCGCATCAAGCGCCTCCCCACCGCCGACGGCAACACCGACGTCCCCCTCCCCACGCGCATGACCGCCCACGCCGCCGGCTTCGACCTCTCCGCCGCCGTGGCCGGGCCGCTCGTCCTCCAGCCCGGCGACATCGCACTTGTCCCCTGCGGCTTCGCCCTGGCCGTCCCCCCCGGCTACGAGGCCCAGGTCCGCCCACGCAGCGGCCTCTCGAGCAAGCACGGCGTCACCATGGTCAACTCCCCCGGCACGATCGACTCCGACTACCGCGGCGAAGTCCACGTCCCCCTCATCAACCTCGGCCGGCTCCCGTTCACCATCGAGCGCGGCATGCGCATCGCCCAAATGCTCATCCTCCCCGTCCCGCCGTCGGAGATGATCGAAGTGGAGGAGCTGGACGAAACCGCCCGCGGCCAAGGCGGGTTCGGGCATACGGGGCATTGATGGTGCGCATAGGTGTCAGCGCCCAGAGCGGATAACGGACCAACGTTCAGCGGCCGGGGCGGCGCCCCGGCACCGCCCGAATCACGGGCAGCTTACCCGCCGCCCCGGTCCGCTGCAGCGTTTGGTTCTTCGGCGGCCCCATTCCCGGTGCGCGTCGGCGGCTCGTATCCGCACTCCGGGCACCGCTCGGGTGTGGCACGAAGGTCGTAGCCACAGCGCTGACACACGCCGGGTCGCACACGGCGGACGCGGTCCAGCAGGAACAGGCCGACCGCGCCCGCGCCGAACACGAGCGTGATCGGCAGGAGCGGGATCGTGATTCGGTCCAACCGGTGTGACTCGCCCGGCAACTCTCGCGCGTAGTAGAACCCGAAGCTTCCGTGGTCGACAAACGGGTTCGGCTTGAACCCGCGGACGGGTCCGCCCGCACGGTGGCGGAAACCGGCTTGCTCGCGGCGCGTGTCTGTGAGATCGGCTTCGCTCACACCCACTCTCGATGCCGCGACGCGCCCGATCGTGAGCCACGGCCCTTTGATCCTGACCCCGTAAACCACGATGGATGCCCGCGTGCCGTGGACAGCCATTCGCGTGTAGGAGAGCGAGTCGGAAGCCCAGAACCCGCGCGCCCATGCCGCGCCCGCGCTAATCGCGAAGAACACAAGGCAGACGAACGCGGTGCGGTGTATCGCGCAGCGGCGGTCGCCAAAGCGCGGCAGTCGGAACATGCGATCTCCCGCCGCTGAAGAACTCTGATTG
>JBBSLV010000536.1:0-2554 GCA_038233535.1 Tepidisphaerales bacterium
GCCGATCCGTGTCATGAGACGAAAGGGTCGGGAAGCGGCCATGTTCCGAATGATGGGGGTTCGATGGATCCTTGGTGCTCACGCCGCGATGTTTCGCTCGCCGATCAACTGACTGACGCTCTCGTGGCGAGGAATTTCCGAGTGCAGGTGCGTGTCTATTCTGAGTTCCCTCGGGTCGCTACCGCTCCCGCTCGCGATGACATCGCGTGCATTCCCGGAGCAAACGCCTTTTGAACAATCTTAAGAGCCCTGCTGCATCCCCTTCTCGTTCATCCAGATTAGTTCCCAGATGTGCCCGTCCGGATTCTGGAACCCGGCCTCCCCGCGACCGGTTACCGGTAGAACTCGATGATCAGGTTCATGTTCACCTCGAACGGCACGTCTTCCGGGGTCGGCAAGGCGTTGATCTTGGCAGTCAGTTGGGCGGGGTTCCACTCCAGCCAGTTGGGGACGTTGTGCCCCGCGTTCTGCTCCATGTTGTCGCGCAGGACCTTGTGGTTGGCTTCCTTGAACGTGATCGTGTCGCCGGGCTTGACGATGAAGCTGGCGATGTCCGTCTTCACGCCGTTGACGACGACGTGGCCGTGGTTGACGATCTGCCGGGTCGCCCAGATGGTGCGCCCGACGCCGAGGCGGCGCAGGACGTTGTCCAGGCGCGTCTCCAGCAGCGTGATCATCGAATTGGCGGTGTTGCCCTTGGACTTCTTGGCGATGTCCATGAACTTGCGGAACTGCTTTTCGAGCATTCCGTAGTGGAAGCGCAGCTTCTGTTTTTCGATGAGGCGCACGCCGTACTCGGTGTTGCGCCGGCCGCGGTAGCCGTGCATGCCGGGGAGTTGAAGCTCCTTGGCGGTGTGCTTGGGGATGTCGGCGATGGGGACGCCGACGCGGCGAGACAACTTGACCTTCGGGCCGGTGTAACGGGCCATGGTGGGACTTCGACTTTCTGCGTCCACGTAAGGACACACTCAGGACATGCGCGGCGAGCCCAAAAGCGGGCGATCGTCTGATGCGCGTTTCCCGCGGCCGCATGGTTCTGAGGCATGCGGCGCGGTCCCTCTCACTCAGCAGGTCAACAGAAACCTGCTCCAAGAGATGAAGGCGGATCATAGCGACGAGCCTCGATCTCGACAAGCGAACCCGTGTGGAACATCGATTGCAGTGCACCGCATGGAGAACTCATGGAAACACCGCACCTGGAAACACCGCACCGCGACCTGACGCGCCCGTTCACGATTCTCGGCGTCTGCCTCGTTCTCGCGGGAACGATCATGGCGCTGGGTTTCTGGCTGGCCTTCGACCGGGCGATGGGCCGGTTCGAGCGGGCGGTGGGCGACCACGCCGCCAGCATCCGAAGCTCCGGCGAGGTGATCGCGAATCCGCGGATCAGGGTGGTGGATCCGATACCCATCCAGGAGCCGGTGAAGATCCGCGGCATTCAGGATGACGGAACGTTGCCCGTCGAGGCAAAGCTCGCGAAGTGATCCCACCTGCGTCCTGCAACCACTGCGAGCTGAAGCCCGTTTGCCCTCCTGCCGATAGTGAAAGTGAATAAACGTTTCCCGGAGTGCACGAGGGATGGCCCTGTCCCAGTTGATTTACGTCAGCAAGCGAACGAAGTCGCTCTCGGGCGCCCTGCTCGAGTCGATTGTCCGCGACAGCGAAGTCCGCAACGCCCGCCTCGGCGTCACGGGCGTGCTCCTCTGCTGCGGGGAGCACGTCATGCAGTTGCTCGAAGGCGAACCGGAGGTCATCGAGCCGCTCTTCGTCAGGATTAGCGCCGACCCCCGCCACGCCGCGGTCGAACGGTTGCTGAGCAAGCCCGTGCGCAAGCGGATGTTCCCCGAATGGGGCATGGGCATGGCCGACCTCGACAAGCAGGTCACCCTCAACCGGCCGCGCCTGATCGATCTTCTGGAAACGATCCGCGCGCGAACGGAGACGTCGACGCACAGCATTGAAGCGCGCGTGCTGCTCAACGACTTTCGCCAACAGCTTCAGCATGCGGCATAAGTCCCCGCGCGGACGGTGGGTGCCCCGCCGCTCCCCTTTCGCGTCATCCCCGGTTCATGTTCACATCCCCGGCGGTTTGAAAATGCGTTCCATGATCGCGTACGGCGCGACCGCCATGCCCAGCTTGCCGTAGGTCGCGCGGGCCGAGGCGTTGTGCGTCTCGACGTACAACCGGAGGCCGGCGGCGCCCGTGTCTCGCGCGCATTGCTCGACGTGGCGATACAGCGCCGCGAACACGCCCCGGCCGCGGAAGTCGGGGTGCGTGTAGACCGACTGAATCCACCAGATGTCGCCGTCGCGCCAGTCGCTCCACTCGTGGGTGATCATCAGCTGCCCGACGACGCGCTTTTTCAGCTCCGCAACGAAGTAAATGCCCTTGTTCGGATCGTCCAGCGCCGCGCGCACGCCACGGGCGAGGACGGACCGATCAAGCGTGAGGTTCTCCGTCTCCAGCGCCATGGCGGCGTTGAATTCGACGAGCGTATCGACGTCATCGGAACGGGCGGTTCGGAGGGTGATGGATGATTCGGGCATGGATGCA
>JBBSLV010000537.1:0-2544 GCA_038233535.1 Tepidisphaerales bacterium
CCAACCTCGCCTTTAATTCAACGCTCATAGCCCAACCTCCATTAATCGTTACATGTAACGTACCGTTGCTGAAGTCGGTTGTCGAGGCAGGTCGCACGACGGTCGTTTCCAGGATACGGAAGGTAGCGGGCAATACCATACGTCCGGGTCCTTCGGATGCCGGACGACGCGATCCTGTGTTTTACCCGCATCCCCAACGACAGTGAACAGCGCATCAATTGATGCTACGATTGATGCGAATCTTGGTTCTCAGGCAAGAGGGAAATCAGCATGCGCACCACACTCACCCTCGATGACGAGGTCGTCGCCAAAGCGCAAGAACTCACCGGCGTGCAGGAGAAGTCCGTTTTGGTGCGGGAAGCGCTCAAGGCGTTGATCGAGCGCGAAAGCGCCCGCCGGCTCGCTCGACTGGGCGCTTCCGAGCCGCATCTGGACATCACTCCGCGACGACGCATCGCTCCCAAATGATCCTCGTCGACACCTCGGTGTGGGTCGACCATTTGCGTCACGGCGAGCCGATGCTGGCCGATTCCCTCGACAAAGGCGTGGTTCTCGTCCACCCGTTTGTCATTGGTGAAATCGCGCTCGGCACCCTTCGCCAACGGGACCGTGTCCTCAACGCGCTTTCGGGTCTGCCGCGGACCGCTATTGCAACGGACAGCGAAGTCTTGCACGTCATCGAGCGACACGCGCTCCACGGGCGCGGCATCGGATATGTCGATGTCCATCTGTTAGCCGCGGTCAGACTGACGAGTGACGCGCTGTTGTGGACACGCGACAAACGCCTTCACGCCGTGGCCGAGGAACTCGACCTCGCGATGGGTCAACCGCCGCGCTCAACCTCGTAGGGCATAGCGTCAACGTCGTTCGCGCCTTCGTCGCACATCGCGCGCGGGCAGCGAGCGTCACGTTACATTCGTCAACGGCGTCGCGCGCCCAATCCGTTCGCTCTGGGCGGGATCGTGCATCGCGTCCCAAAAATCAGGGCTGGTGCCGAAAACGCGCGCCAAGATGAGCGCGGTCGCGACAGTGACGCTGCGGCGGTCATTGCACAGTTCATTTACCTGCTTGCGCTGGACCCCCATCGCCCCGGCGAGCGGTGCCGCGGAGCAAGGGAACGCCTATCACTTCCTCGCAGCGGTGAGCAGCTTCTGGATCGTGTTCCAGTTGCGGGCGGTGCCCGGCTGACCGAGACGGCGAGTGAGCAGCGCCGGGGTCAGCTTCGAGTCGCCGACGCCGTCGACGTAGTCGAGAAAGAGTTCGCGTCCCGAAGCCGCGATCCGCTCCGGTCCCTCGTAGGCACGCAGCGCCGCGAGGTTGTCGGCCTCGACGTCGTCATCCAAAAACTGGACCAGCAGGTGACTAGGACGTTCGGTTGCCGCGTCGGGAAACGGATTGTTCTCAAGCACCGCCTCGAGCTCGTGGGGCTGCCGCAGGAACACCGGGTTGGCGAGGTCATGCGATCGGAGAATGCCAGCGAGCTGGTCCTTCAGGTTGGCGGCGTCCGCGGCCGAGGAGAAGAGCAGATTTCCGGTCGCCAGCACGGTCCGCACCTCGTCCAATCCCGCCTGGACAGACGCCTCCCGCAGCTGCTGCATCGACATCTTTTTGTGTGTCGTCGGCCCGATCCCTTGGATCAGGGCAATCCAGGGTGATCGCTGATCGTTCATCGTCGCTCCTATGCTCATCCATCACCTCGGTTTATGACGGCGTCGATGACCATCCATCCTCACTCACTACTCATTCGCGCCCGACCCCTATACTACTCGCGCACAAAACGGCCGAGAGGCAAGGAGGACCACCGTGAGCATTGACTTTCTCATCACGTCGTTGATCGTCGTCGTGGCCCCCGGCACCGGTGTCCTCTACACGCTGGCGGCTGGTCTCTCACGTGGCTCCCGCGCCAGCGTCGTCGCCGCCTTCGGTTGCACCCTCGGCATCATTCCGCACCTGGTGGCGGCGATCACGGGGCTCGCCGCCCTCCTGCATACGAGCGCGCTCGCGTTCCAAACCTTGAAGTACCTGGGTGTCGTCTATCTCCTCTATATGGCCTGGAACACTCTGCGGGAGCACGGCGCGCTGCGAGTAGCGGCCGACACCGGCCCCCGCTCGACCCGACAGGTGATCCTCTCCGGCATCCTGATCAACATTCTCAACCCAAAGCTCTCGATCTTCTTCTTTGCCTTTCTGCCGCAGTTCGTGAGTGCCGATGCATCGCGGCCGCTGCCGCGAATGATGCAATTGAGCGCCGTCTTCATGCTCCTCACGTTCGTCGTTTTCGTCGGCTACGGGATGTTCGCCGCCGCGATCCGGACCCACGTCATCTCCCGGCCCCGGGTGTTGACCTGGATGCGCCGGACCTTCGCCGGGGCGTTCGTCGCGCTCGGCGCGAAACTGGCGCTCGCCGAGCGGTAGCGACGCGCGGCTGTGGTCGTGCGAGGTCAATCGGCCCCGTCAGGGGGCATGTAGAGCGCGCGGAAGCGCGGTCGAAACGCGGTGGTTCCGGTCTTGTCGGTCGCGTCGAGGAGCTGATTGATGGAGCCG
>JBBSLV010000538.1:0-2509 GCA_038233535.1 Tepidisphaerales bacterium
CTTGAGCGTGACGTTTGCCCCGACGGCCGGAATCGAGCGAAGCGAAAGCCCTTGCTTCGCGAGCGTGCGGCGCATGTCGAGGTCGATCGTGAGCAGAACCTGCGAAACGCCGGCGCCGTGCTTGAGACGGTCCTCATTGTGCTGCGCGACGAGCCGGGCCACGGTGGAGCGGCCGTCGCCGACGACACCGGGCAGCCGGCGGACGAAGGCGTCGAGCAACTGGCCGTCGAGGTCGAGCAGCCGGTAGTTGTCGCCGGTGATCTGCTCTTCGATCATCAGCTCGTCGGCATACACCGCCGCGGCGGCCGCGGCGCGGGCGAGCTGCCAGGGGGTGGTGATGCCGGTGGTGACCCCCCGCCCCCCGCCGGTGCCGCCGGCGGGTTTGACGACGCAGTCGCCCCCCAACGTCTGCATGAACCGCATCGCCCGCGCCGCGTCCTTGAGCGTGAAAGTCGCGTGCCGCGGGACGGGAAGCCCCTCGGCCGCGAGCAACCGGTGCGTCAACGGCTTGTCATGCAGGACCGCGAGCGTCACGGGCCCGTCGATTTCCGAGACGTTGCCGATCACGCGCGTCCGACGGCCGTCGAGATTCAGCTCCCCGATGTCGTTGCCCAGCGGTGTCCAGTTGGCGCCCAGTTCCTCGCCCGCTTCCTTCCACGTGCGCTGGTAGAACGCGTCCTGGTGCTTCCCCGACGCCCGCCGGCGCGGGTTGTAGAAGCGCAGGAACGCCTTGCCCATGGCCGCCAGGTACAGGCCGCGGAGCGTGAGAGGATGGAGGATGAAATCAATCATCTGCGTCACTGCGCTTTGGCCACGGCCGGCTCGACGGCGGGGATCGCGTCACTCGGCGAGCAGCCCTTCACGACAGGGCACTCCAGGTCTTCCAGAATGCGATCGACCCACGCGTTGGAGAAATTGCCGCGCTTGACGGAATCGAAGTACGTCGCGTTTGTCGCGTGATGCTCCTGCAACCGGTGAAGCAGCTCGGCCGCGATTCCCTGGGGGATGACCACGACGCCCATCGAGTCGCCGACGATGATGTCCCCGGGGTTCACGACGATGCCCCCGCAGCAGATCGCGAAGTTGATCTCGCCGGGGCCGCGGTGGAGCGGGCCGATCGGGCTTGTGCCGCGGGCGAAGACCGGAAAATTCAGCTCCTGCATCCCCGGCAGATCGCGCACCAACCCGTCGACGACGAACCCCGCGGCGCCGCGGTGTCTGGCTTTGGTCGACACGAGGTCACCCAGGACGGCGTTCATCGTCGAGCCGCCGGCGTCGACGATGATCACGTCGCCGGGCTCGATCACGTCCAGCGCCTTGTGCACCATCAGGTTGTCGCCCGGGAACACCTTCACGGTGCACGCGGGGCCGCAAACACGGTGATGGTCGCTGGTGAGGCAGCGGATCTCGGGGTCGACCGCGTACAACCGGTTGAGCAGGTCCGAGATGTCCGGGGTCGCGAAATGCGCAAAGCCGCGCATCAGCTCCGCCGGCGGGCGCTCGATGTTCACCTTCACCCGAAAGCCGGGGCCAGGGTGCAGGTGCGCGGAGCGGGGTTTGTTGGCCATGGCATTCTCTCCGTTGCAGGTTCAGACGGCGTTGGACTCGGCGCCGCTCAGCAGCCCGGCGGCGCCGGTGTGTCGGACGATCGATCCGACGTCCGCGCCGGACGCCGTCGTGAAGCTCGTTGCCGCGAGCAGCTCGTGCAGCCGGCTGATCGCTTCGATGACGCAGGGCTCGAGCGATGAACCCTGCGCCGTCGCGAGCAGCTCGCGCATCTCGGTCGCCCGGCGGCCGGCATGCTCGGCATAGGTCGGGAGCATCCGATCGACCACGACCCTCATGCCGGGGTAGATCGCCGCGGTCTCCGCGAGCATCTCCGGGAGCATCCCGCGGCGGTCGGCGACGAGGGCAAGCTCGATGAACAGCCCGCACAGCCCCTTGGACATGCCGCCCAGCAGCATCTTCATCGTCGACGCCGCGCCGATGTCCCCGCCCAGCACGCGCACGCGGACGGAATTCGCGAACAGCGCCGCCACCTCGTCGGCGCGGGCGCCGCTGAGGAAAAGCGTGCCGCTTGTCGTCAGGTTCTTCGCCAACCCGTTGATGGCGGCGTCGACGACGCTCACGCCATTGAGCTGCGCCGCGATCGAGCGGACGAGCTCCGGGCTGATGGAGTTCGCATCGACGAACACCGCACCGGCCGGTGCCAGGTGCGAGACGACGGCGTATGACTCCGCCACGTCCATCGCCGCCGCGGGCGGGACGAGGCTGAGGATGACATTGGCGCGACGCGCCACGTCGGCGATGGAGTCGAGCACGACGATGTCGGGTTCGGCGCAGCGCTCCGCCGTGCGCGCCGCGCGGTCGCGGAGCGTCGTCACGACGGTGGCACCGCCGCCGCGCAGGACCGTCGCGACGCTTGCGCCCATCTCGCCGGGGTATAGCAGGCCGACTGTTGTTTCGTGCCGGTTCATACTCGTGTCTCTCAGTAGGCAGTAGGCAGAAA